>JBOGUE010000642.1:0-11752 GCA_050695955.1 Thermomicrobiales bacterium
GCATGCACCGAGCCGTGTTGATATCGTGCCCGCGCGAATGGCCGCCGCATCGTCAATGGGAGGCGCTTTCGGCGGTTCTGTGGACGGGCGCAAAGGAGTATGGCTGCGTGAAGGTCTTGATCTCGGCCGACATGGAAGGGACCTGTGGCGTCGTTTCCTGGGTGCAGGTGATGCCGCCGGAATACGGTGGGGCTGGCGAAGCGACGGCGAGCGGCGAATATGAACGGGCGCGGCTGCGCTTGACCCGAGAGGTCAACGCCGCCATTGAAGGCGCGCTTGACGCCGGAGCCGACGAAGTGATCGTCAACGAGAGTCACAACGGGATGCGCAACCTCATTCCTGAGGAGTTGCACCCCTCTTGTCGCTGGATCAGCGGCAACGACAAGCCGCTCGGCATGATGCAGGGAGTTGATCTGGACGGCATTGGCTGCGTCTTCTATACCGGCTACCACGCCAAGGCCGGTACCCCGAACGCGCCGCTTGCCCATACGTGGACCGGCTGGATCAACGACGTCCGCATCGACGGCCGCTCGACCGGCGAGTTCGGCATCAACGCGGCGGTCGCCGGCCACTTCGGCGTTCCTGTTACGCTGGTCACCGGAGATGAGAAGGCGGTCTCCCAGACACAAGAACTGCTCGGCGAACAGGTCGTCGGCGTCACCGTCAAGGAAGGTTATTCCACCTTCGCCGCCCTCCACCTCCACCCGGAGCGCGCCCAGCAACTCATCCGGGAAGGCGCGGCGAAAGCGGTCGCCAGCGCGACTTCCGCCTCCCCGTGGCCGCTCGCTCCCGGCAGCACCGTTGAGGTGGAGTTCGACCATCAGTCGCGCGCCGACCAGGCCACCTACGTGCCGAACGTCGAGCGCGGCGGCGAGCGCTTCGTCACCTTTCGCCCCGCCGACGGCCTCGAGTTCATCTCGACCTTCCGCGCGATCGTCCGCGCAGCGTCGATTCGGATGTCGCCGTAGCCGGGGTCGATCGATGCCTCTCGAGAACGCGATCGAGATTGCAGAGGCGAGCCAATTCGACGACTGGCTCGCGCGCCATGGCCGCGACCAAAGCGAGTGCTGGGTGATTATGTACAACAAGGCGAGTGGCAAGCAGACCGTCGGCTTCGACGCGCTCCTCGAAGTCGCGTTCACCCCCGGCTGGATCGACGTCCAAACCAGGAACGTCGATGCCGACCGCTACGCCATCCGCTTCACCCCGCGCAAACTGAAGAGCAACTGGTCGGCCAGAAACCGCGCCATCGTCCGTCGTTTGCTTGCGGAGCATCGGATGCACCCCGAAGGCATTGCCGCCCTGCCACCCGACCTCGACGACCAGGCGTCAGAGGGATGACGGAATCGACCCGGCGCGATGATACTCAGCACGGGCCTTAGCCGAAGGTTCGGAGGAAGAACGGGGCCTCGAGTGCGGGGCGGAACCCGATAGCCTTGTACGCCTCCTGGGAGGCGCTGTTGTCGCTTACGGCATCCACCTCCATTCGATCTGCACCCCTCGCCTTTGCCCGTCGGCAACCCTCGAGCAACAGCGCACGTCCCAATCCCCTGCGCTGGTACTCAGGGAGGACACCCAGCGGCTCGATCTGCGCCACCCGTCGCCCGCCGACGGCGTCGAGCGGCGGCGTGATCCAGCAGACGCAGAACCCAACTATCGTGCCCTCCGGCGCGATCGCCACGAGGTCTAGCTCGGGAATGTACCGGGGGTCGCGGAGTGTAGCCTGTCTCCAATCTACGGTCATGTTCGCGGAGCCGAAGGCGGCGCGGTGCGCGGCCACGTACGCGTCAACTTCACGCTCGCCCGCCAAGGGACGCACGGCGAACTCCGCGGGCAGTTTGTGTTCGGGAATCGGCTGATCGAGACTCCGCACCAGGCGGACGTAACCCCAGCCGGCGCGTGCGAAACCGGCCCGTTCGATCGCCGCGATTCGCGCAACGTCCCTCTTGCCAGCGCTCACGTAGAAGGGGAGGCGTTCGGCGCGGTCGACGTCCTCTGCCGCCAGGCGCTCCCCCGCCCAGGCAAGAACGGCTGCCTCCAGTTCGTCCGAGAGGGCATCGAGCCGCGTCGCGTAGTCGAGGCAGTGCCACGAGAACTGCAGCGCGGCCCAGGCAACCAGCGTGCCGCTCGTGTCCTCCCACAGCCGCGTCCGCTCGGGCATGGCGGCCGACGGCGAAGCCAGTCGCCAGGGCAGGTCCGCGACGTGCAGGGCGTCGCTCGGTGCGGAGGCCGCCAGTTCGTACATCCTGGCAAGATCGCGATCCCCTTCGCGCGGGCGTGACGTGAACCGGGCCTCGGTCATAGCTACTCTCCCGGAAGGTGCGGCGGGTGACGGACAATGCCTTACTCGGACTGGGTTGTCCCGTTGAGTGCGGTCCACTACGGAGAAGATGGCCGCTCTGCCGCAGATGAATGCCAGCCGGTGGGACGGCGACGGTCGTCGCCGACACACCGAAGGGCCGGCTCAGAGAGCGACTCTTCAGAGAATCGCTAGTGCGGACCGCCGGCCGACGGCGAATGCGTCCGCTCGTGGAACGAGGCGAAGAAGGCGGTCGCTTCTTGAGTCGTCTTCGGTTGCCGCAAGCGTGTCAGGTCGAGCAGCAACGTCACCGGTAACGCGACCAGCGCGAGCAGGACAACGTAGGTCGAGAGGATGATCGCGATCTCGATCAACCAGGCGCCGAGCACCCACAGCACGTAGCCAATGACGTCAAGCGGCGACGTGATCTCGCCGTCGAAGCCGAGACCGAGGTTGATGTTGAATCGCTGCCGGAAGATAAAGAGCGGCAGCCAGAAGACGATACCGGCGAGGAAGAGGACTGTCTGAGTACCGTAACCGCCGACGTGACGGGCGACAAGACACGCAACGAAAACCAGCGAGATCGCCAGCAGGATAAGTGAGACAGTGCGTACTTGATCCGATGGTGGGTCGTACTCGATTCGCTGCGATGGGAACCGCTGGGTCATGCGGTAGGGGATGCCGACCAACTGCCTCCAATTGTCCAAGGACGAGGTCCAGGCGATGAAAACCGTGGCCGTCGCCAACGCCAGCCGCGGAATCAACCGCCACATCCGGTCGGGGTCGCGCGCCACGTCGCGCAGAAAGACCCGGTTCGCCCGGCCGAGGACAAGGAGCAGTCCAGTAAGGACCACGCCGAGCGCGGCGTTGCTGGCCAGGAGGCGCTCGATCTCCATCGCGTTACCCTCCGAGTGCGGCGATCTCCGCGTCGACGTCCGCCAACCGCCGCCGAGCGATTGGCAGGCGCTCCGCCCATTTCGCGAGGTCCTCGCGTTCCTGTGCTTGTTCCCGCGCGAGTCGATTGACTTCGGCTTCAAGTTGCTGGCGCCGGAACGCGCGCCGCGTGCACTCCGGGCAATGACCCTTCCAGTCGCGCCACCCACCGCACTCCGCGCAAGGCTGAGCCAGATCGGCCAGCGACGGCGCGGACGGCAAAGGATCCGCCGCCAACTTTCGCTCGCGCAAGTCGGTTGCGAAGACAAATAAGCTGCCGGCCAGATGAGCGGTCAGCGCAGCTCGCACATGCTCCGGCGTCGCGGGCGGCACGAATCGTTCGATTGGTCCCGATTGCTGTTTCAACTCACCGTGAACGACGGTCGTTCCTCGCTCCGCCCAGTCGATCTCCTCTTCGAAACGAAACGTCTCGTCGCCAATTCGAAATGAGACGGATGGCGGTTCTTCGATCGATACCGCGACATCCTCGATTGGCGTGGCAGGGAGCGGCATAGACTCAATCTTCGGCAAGTCCGCTAGCGCCTTGAGGTCCGCTTCGACCGTGCCGATTGCCTCATCGAGCAGAGCGATCCGATCCTGCCAAGGATTCTCGGGCTGTAGCGCCGTCTCCGCTTGCTCGACGTCGAACATGACCGCCTCGCGCCGCTGCCGCAGCCGTGCCAGCCGCTCGTTTCGCTCCACGGGTGTCCGCGCCGGTGCGGCCTCGCGCGGCGGACGGGGAACCGGACCGCCGATCGTGGCCGTGCGCCGGCGTGCTCCCGGCTCGCCCGGTAGCTCGTCTTCCTTCTTTTCCCAAAATCGCCAGCTTGGCATCGTCGGTCCTCGCTTCACCGTTCAGGTCCATTGTGACACAGGCGGCAAAGAGTCCCTGCCAACCAGACCTTGACCACGGGCCACGGCAGGGCAACAATGCCGACCGTCCCTGATTGCGCTCTCGTTCTTGTTGTTGCCACTGGGGATCCTGGAAAAAACGGAGACACCGATAGACCAACATCGTGGTTCGGAGGGCGAGCATGGATGTCGAAACGGTGAGCGATGCCGTCGCCTGGCGACCGTCGACCGACTATCTGCGACGCAGCCGGCTTATGCGGTTTGCCGAGCAGGTCGGCCAGGCGTCGTACGAAGACATGCTTGCCTGGGCCGCGGCCGACGCCGGACGGTATTGGGACGCGGCGGTGCGCGACCTTGGCCTCGAGTGGCGCCGGCCCTACAGGCAGGCACTCGACCTGACGAACGGCCCAGCCTGGGCGACCTGGTTCCCCGGCGGCGGCTTCAACTACGTCCACAACGCCCTCGACCGCCACGCCACCGGCGACCGCCGCAATCAACTTGCCGTCATCTGGGAAGGTGACGACGGCGAAGTCCGCAAAATGACCTTTCGCGAGCTCGCGACGCTGACCAATCGCTTGGCGAACGCCCTCAAGTCGCTTGGCGTGCAGAAGGGCGATCGCGTCGGCATCTTCTTGCCGATGATGCCGGAAACGGTCGCCGCGACCCTCGCCGTCAGCAAGATCGGTGCGATCTTCACCCCGATGTTCTCTGGCTACGGCGAGGAAGCAGTCGCCACTCGCCTGCGCGACTGCGAAGCATCCTTGCTCATCACCGCCGACGGCTTCTTCCGCCGCGGCGCGGTCGTGCCGATGAAGGCGACTGCCGACACGGCGCTGGCCTCCTCCCCCACGGTTACCCGTTCTCTGGTGCTGCGCCGCGCTGGCAACGACGTCGATTGGCGTGACGAACGCGACATCTGGTGGCACGACATCGTCGATGGCCAGCCCGCGACTTGCGACACCGAGCCGACCGACGCCAACGACCCCTACATGATCCTCTACACCTCCGGCACCACCGGGCGCCCAAAAGGAGCGGTTCACGTCCACGCCGGTTTCCCGATCAAAGCCGCCCACGACCTCGCCTACTGCTTCGATCTCCATTCTGACGACACCATCTGTTGGCTGACAGATCTCGGCTGGATGATGGGCCCCTGGCTGATCGGGGGCGGGCTGATGCTCGGCGCCACGATCTGCGTCTTGGAGGGCACACCCGATTACCCCGAACCAGATCGTCTCTGGCGTATCGTCGAACGCCACGGCGTCACGATCCTCGGCGTCGCCCCGACCGCAATCCGTGCTTTGATGGGCAAGGGCACGGACTGGGTGCGCAATTGCGACCTTGCGTCGCTGCGTATTCTCGGTTCGACGGGCGAAACCTGGAATCCCGGTCCCTGGCGTTGGTACTTCGACGAGGTCGGCGGTGGTCGCTGCCCGATTATCAACTACTCAGGTGGCACAGAAACCGGCGGCGGCATCGTTACCTGCGTCTCCGTCAAGCCAATCAAGCCCTGTTGCTTCAATGGACCGGTGCCGGGGATGGACGCCGACATCCTCGACGAGCATGGCCAACCAGTGCGCGGCTCCGTCGGTGAGCTCGTCATCCGTCAACCCTGGGTTGGTATGACTCGTGGCTTTTGGCGCGACCCGGACCGCTACGTCGATACCTACTGGTCCCGCTTCCCCGACGTTTGGGTCCACGGCGATTGGGCCGAAATCGACGACGACGGTTTCTGGTTCATCCGCGGTCGTTCGGACGACACCCTGAAGGTGGCCGGCAAGCGAATTGGCCCGGCGGAGGTCGAGTCGGCAGCCGTCGCCCATCCGGCCGTGCAAGAGGCCGCCGCGATCGGGCTGCCGCACAACGTCAAAGGGGAGTCGGTCCTCGTTTTCGCCGTCCTCCGGCCCGGCTATGATGCCGCGTCCGATCTCGCCGAGGAGGTCCGCCAGACCGTCGCCCGCCAACTCGGCGCGGCTTTGCGTCCGGAGCGCGTCTGCTTCGTCCGCGACCTGCCGAAAACCCGCAATGCCAAGATCATGCGCCGCGTCATCCGCGCCGCTTACCTCGGTCAATCCCCGGGCGACATCACCGCCCTCGAAAACCCCGCTGCCGTCGCCGAGATCGAGGCGGCTCGCGCCCGCGACCGGCAGGACCTCAGTTAGGTATACATAAACTGCGCCGTCGCCGTGCAACTTGCGTCCGGCGTCAGGCGCACCCAATGGGCGCTGAACCCAGATGGAAACTCGTGATGCACGTAGCCGCCGGCCGGCACCGTGAGGGTGTCGTAGGCCTTCCAGCGTTGCGTGCCGAGGAAGTCCACCTCAATCGTGAACCGGACGGTGTCGCCGGCTTCGTGCGCGAGATGGAGCACCTTTCGATCGAACCCGGTCATCAGGAACGGATCGGACGGTTGACCTGCCTCCACGCGCTCCTCCCACCACGGCCCGCCCCAGCCCCCCGGTTTGCCGAACTGCCAGAGGTCGCCCGTCTTGCCGAACCAGAGGTTGGACTGCGGTTCGCCGGCAAGCAGGTTGCTGTCGCGGATCGGCGTGGTCTGGTTGCCAGCTAGCACCAGCATCCCGCGCCACGAGCAGAAATCGGGGATGATCCGCAGGTGCGTCGAGATCGGCCGCACACCCCACACCTTGCCGTCGTAGACGAGCGGCGACAGTTCGTAGAACTGAAAATGGCAGTCCATCAGATACCGCTCGCTCTCGACCTCACGAATCCGCGGCCACTCGGTCGTGAACATATGGTCGAAGGTGTGGCTGGCCTTCGGCAGTCGATAGGTGCTCCACTGGTCGGCGGCAAAGACCTTGAGGATGGCAGAGGCGCGGTCCCAGCCAGAAGCGAAGATCGCCCGGCCCATGTTGCGCCGTCCCGTTACCTCGTTGAACGGTTTGCGTTCGAGGATCGTCCAAGACACGCCGTCCCACTCGGCGAGCCTGCCGTCGTCCCGGCTACCTTGATAGTCGCCTTCGTCGTACGTGTTATTGGCCACGACCACGCGGCCGCGACTCGTATGTCCGCCCTTGAAGTGGGGGTAGGCGTCCGCCGGAATATCGAGCTCGGCGATCAGATCGAAGAGCTGCCGGGTCTCCAGCGTCTGCACGTCAACTTCGAGCAACAATCCTTCCATGGTCAAGAAGTAGACCTTGCGCTCCGGATCGTCGAGATGTTCCATTGTGGCGGTCAAGCGGTGATCAACGACTCCGGCAATCGTGCGTACGTTCCCATCGACGTCGATCACGTGTGGGCCGATGATCAGCTGGTTCGACGGCGCGTGCACCATCCGGTTGGCGTAGGTGCCGACGACGCTCTCGGGCCGCTTGCGCAGCCGAAAATGCTCGTCGACTTCGAACAGACCGGTCCCCGACCCGCTGCTCGCCAGATGTGCCACGTACGAGACGAACCAGAGCCGGCCCGCCCACGGCATCAGCGCCCCGATCCCGGTCTCTGTTCGCACCGGCAACAGGTCGGCGGACACCGCCAGGCTTGGCACCACGCCGCTCAACGCCATTTGACGGTCGTGTAAGGCCGCCACGTTGTCCATCTCTGAGGCGGTCCGCATCGCGTGTCCTCGCCGGCGCTAAGACGAGGCCTGCTGGATCGCGTCGTCCGCTTGCTGTTTCACCGTTTCCACGCACTCGTCGATCGTGATCTCGCCGATCAGGTAGCGGTCGGTTACCGCCTGGTAGATCTGCTGGATCTCCGCGGCCGCGGTCGTCACGTCATCGGTCGCCAGCGCGACGCTCGTGTCCCCGATGATGCTCTTGAAGGCCTCAACGTCGAAAAGCGTCGCCGCGTCCGGCCCGAGGATGCCCTCGACGACGGTATCCAGGTCGGTTCCTGGCACGGCCGGCACCTTCCCGCCCTTAAGCATGTACCGCGCGCCGTCGGTCAGCCAATACTGGATCAAAGTCCAGGCGGCGTCCTTCTGCTCCGACTCCGGATGCAGCATGATCCAGTTGTTGATGCCGCCGCTGTTGTACCACTGCTCGACGCCGGTCGGTTGCGGTAGCGGCAGGAAGGTCGTCAGCCACTCGTGCGGGTACTCCTCCATGTCGCGCACGTACCGCAGGGCCCAGGCCGCCACCTGCCAAGTCGCCGCTTGCTCGGTCAGGAAGACGTTCTGGGGGTACGCGCGGAGGTTTTGGGCCAGTACTTCTGCCCACGGAAAGGCGGACTCTTCCTCGATCATGCCGCGGTGCAGTTCGAGATATTGCTGGAACGCCGGATCGTCGAAGTTCGACTCGGTCCCACCCGCTTTGTACCAGTGGTTCGGACCGAGGATCATGCGGGCAATGTCGGGCGGCGCGTAGGTGCCGAATACGCCGTCGCCGGAGAGCTGGGCGCTCATCTCCCGGAAAGCATCGACGGTCCAGTCGCCCGGCGCGGTCCAACCCGCCTCGTCGACGAGCCGCTTGTTGACGAAGAAGAAGGCGGCTTCGAGCGTCGTCGGCAGGCTGAAGTACTTGCCCTCTTGCTGGTAGATGCCCGTCGTGTCGGTCGACCACTGCTTAAGAGCGGCGTCGGCCTCGACGTTCGGGGTCAGATCCTCGGCGACTCCCGCTCCGATCCGCTGCGACATTCGGGGCACGCTGTAGGAAAAATAGACGTCGATCTGCCCGCCGCCTTGCAGCGCCGTGTCAAGTTGCGTGTTGCCGGTGTCGTCGTTGACGTAGCGCGTGTACGTCACCTTGATCGTCGGGTTTGCTTCCTGGAACGCGGCGACCAAGTCCGCCGGCCCGTTCTCCTCCGGCACGCCGCCCCAGACGACGATTTTCGCCTCTTCGCCCTGTCGCAACAGCGTGGGCGCGGCGAATGTGCCCGAAGCAGGACCCGCCAGCACGTGGGGTGCGGCCAATGTGGCCGCCGAGGCGCCGGCGATCCCGCCCAGGAATCGGCGGCGGCTCAGGTAACGTGGCCGTCTCGTTTCGTGGACCATGGTGCACTCCTCCTTTGCCTCTTCCGCGGTTCATTGCTGCCTGGTCGACGTTGGTCCCTCGGATCGCGCCGCGCGGCGCCCGCCGCGCGTCCTACCGCAATCGGAAGCACGCTCTGATGCCGCCTGCCGCTCAAGACTCCGGTGGGTACACGCGGACCTCGACGATCCGCGCCGTTCGACCTCCGTTGGTCGCCGCCACCGTCACGCGCAACGCGTCGATTTCCCGCGGCTCGACGGTGTACACGCGCCGGCGCTGGAAGTTGCCCGTTTCCTCAACCAGTGTTTGCCAAGACCCATCGACGCCGGTGCGGCCCTCGATTGCGTAGTCCCGCGCGATAAGTGGGAAGTGCCCCTCCCATATCCAGCCGCTCAATTGCGAGTCGAACGTCAACTCGATGCTCGCCGCGGTCACCGGTTCCGGCCAGGTCAGTTCGATTGATTGGGGAAGCGGTTGCGCTGGGTCCGAAATCCAAACGTTTGTGCCCACGTCGGGTCGAGTGACGCCGCTGACGACGTTCGCCGCACCGTATGGCACTGATTCCGGTGCGACGGCGAACCACAGTGAACCGTGCATCCAGCGCCAATAGCCAAGCTCGCGATCCCAGCGCGCGGCCTGCGTCCCGGGCGGCTCCTGCGGCGACAGCACCCACGAGAGAGACTCCTGCGCCTCCATCACGAGGACAACGGGTTGACCGCGTGCGACCACGATAGGCCGGTTAGAGCGAAAACGGGTGAGGTTCTCGCCCGGCGCGACGACACCCTCGATGGTCGCGAACTCTCGACCATTGCCATCCAGGGGACCGAAGTCTCGCAATTGGGCGGCTTGGCGGAGGTGCAAGCGCACCGGCACGGGACGATCTCGATTCGACCGGAGCCGGAGCACGATCTGATCAATCTGTCCTGAGGAGACGACAATTGCTTGCCCAGCGGGCGCGTCCAGCGCCACGGCATTCAGCGCGTCTTGCCCCATCCGCTCCGCGATCAGGCCGTGTCGCTCGGCTGTGCTCAACCCAAGATGCTCCCAACCCATGCTTTCTTGTCCGTCGACGTCGAGTCGCAGCGTCGCCTCGCTCGTCGCCGTGACTCGCACGCCTGGCCGGCGGGCGAGATCGCATTCGTCCTCGTTTCGGATAAGTGGAAGATAGACGCCCTCGCGCAGCAGCCGCTGTTGCGTCGCGCGCAGGAGGCCCTCCGCGTCCCCAATCAGTGCACGCGGCGTAGACCCGCGGTGCACGGCGAAGGCGGCGGCAGTTCCGCTCGCTTGGCCGATGGCGGCGCAGGTCTTCATCACGCGGGTCGAGCCATGGGCGACGTGCGTTTGACTGATGTCGCGCCCCGCCAGGAACAGATTCGCCACGGTGCGGCTGTATAGTGAGCGGAGAGGAATGCCATAGAGACCGGGCAAGGGTGGCTGGGTGCAAGGCCGATCCGGCGAGTAAACGCCGTCGGGTGCGTGGAGGTCGATCGGCCAGCCACCGTGGGCGACGACGTCGAACGGGACCGCGGCGAGACCATCGAGAATGTCCCGTTCGCGCAGGATGTAATCCCCTTCGAATCGGCGGCTCTCGCGCTTGCCGGGGGTGTGCCCGATCCAATCCATCACCCAGGTGGCCGCGCGCTCGCGCACACCAGGCAGCGTGCAATGGTTTTTGATATGGTCCCAAACGCCGAAGACGGCCGCGTGCAGCTCGCGCCGAATGGATTCATTGTCGGCGATCGTGTTGAGGCGACCGCCCCACTCGATCCACCAATAGCCGCTGGCAAACTCGCCGTGGTTGCGGAAGGGGAGCGAATCTTCGTCCGGAAAGACGTGCGCCCAGGAGGGAGCGATGAACGGGACCGGCCGCCCGACGTCGCGCGCCGCGAACATGATCGTCGAGCCGAGCACGACGTCGTCCGCCTCCTCCGGCGCCCACGACTCGTCGAACTCGGCTCGCGCCTCCCGGCCGTACCGGAACGGAGCGCCGGCCTGGAGCGCAACGAAGCCGTCACCGGTTGCGTCGACCACGGCGTCGCACGTGAGTCGATAGTTGCGCTCTGTCCCTTGTTGCGAGGCGACGAGCGCGGTGATGCGATTGGTGTAGCCATCCGTGAGGTTGTCTTCGGTCTCGACGGCGACGACCCGCGTGTTGAGGAACAGCTCGAGATTCGGCTCTGCCTCGGCCTTTTCGGCGAGGACGACGTCCCACATCGGGTAGTGTTGACCGTTGACCTGGCGCAAACCGTAGGAGCTGGCGCGGACTTCGAGGAAGATCTCTTCGATCAAACCGGTTTCGCGCGCGTCCCGGTGGTAGCCGTGCTGCGAGGCGCCGACCGGATGGACGCGGATCTCGCTGCTGCTGTTCCCTCCCAGGACGGACCGCTCCTGCACGAGCGCCACGCGCGTCCCCAGGCGCGCCGCCGCGATGGCGGCGCAGAGACCAGCCAACCCACCCCCGACGACGACGAGTGGGACATGCCGTTCCTGATCGATCTTGATCGAGCCTTTTGCGATGTCCATGCTCTGGAACTCCGCTTGATTGCGCCTGCTATCGTTGGCCGGCAGCCGGTCCCGTCGACTCCCGTTCGATCAAACGAACCGGCAGCAGGAGACGAGACCCACGCGATGGCCGTCCACCGAGTATGTGCAGCAGGCACTCGGCGGCAACTTGGCCCCATTGCGCTCGGTCGACGTGAATAGTCGTCATCGCCGGCCGTGCCGAGCGTGCCGGCGTGTCGTCGTG
>JBOGUE010000643.1:0-7222 GCA_050695955.1 Thermomicrobiales bacterium
GCACTACTCAGCCTCACCCATCTGCGCCCCAGCGCGTGCGGCCCTCCTGACCGGACGCTACCCCCACCGCACTGGTGCGGTCGACGTCCCATCGAACCGGGGTCTGGATCGCATCGCCCTGAGCGAAACGACACTGGCCGACGCCTTCAAGCGCGCCGGCTACGCGACCGGCATGGTTGGTAAGTGGCACAACGGTCTACACGACCGACGCTACCATCCCAATGCCCGCGGCTTCGAGGAGTTCGTCGGCTTCCTCAACGGCGGCATGGACTACTGGCGATGGATGCTGGATCGCAACGGAGCCGGCCAGCCGTCGGATGGCCGCTATCTGACGGATGTGTTTACTGACGAGGCGGCGCAGTTCATACAGCGCCACGCACACGGACCGTTCTTCCTCTACGTTGCCTACAACGCGCCCCATGCTCCATTCCAGGTTCCGGCGGAGGATCTCGACGTCTATCGCGACGTGCCGCACCTAACTCCTGCCGTGGCGACCATCTACGCCATGATCCAGCGGATGGATCGGGGAATCGGCCGCCTACTCGATACCCTGGCATCGCTCGGATTAGACGAGCGCACGGTTGTCGCCTTTACAAGCGACAACGGGCCGTGGCTCGGCGGCGCTGGGGACGATTCCTGCCTGCGCGACAACGGCCAGGTCAGCGGCGGCAAATACGATGTGTTGGAGGGCGGCATCCGGGTGCCCGCGCTGGCTCGCTGGAGCGGCCGCTTTGTGGCTGGGCAGCGCCGCGACGAGATGGTGCATTTCACAGATTGGTTTCCCACGTTGCTCGCCCTGGCCGGTCAGCAATCAACAGATGGAGACGCCTTGGACGGGCGGGACATCTCGTTCCTGCTCCGGGGCGAGTCGGGTGAGGCTCCGGCAACGCGCTATTGGCAATGGAACCGCTACGAGCCCGTGCCTCATTGCAACGCGGCGATGCGTGACGGCAAGTGGAAGCTCTATTGGCCACCTATTCCTGAAGCGATCACCGGCAAGGCGGCGGGTGACAACGAGTGGTACCGCCGTGGACTCACCGAGGCGCATCGCCTGATGACCATCGCAACCGATCCCGTTGATCGCGACCTCTCCGCACCGAGATCTGCCCGTCTCTTCGATCTGAACGCCGATCCGCTCGAGCGCACCGATCTCGCGGACAGCCACCCCGCACGCGTCCAGATGATGCAACGCCGGTGGGACGCGTGGTTTGCGGGGGTCGATGCCGAACGGCGCCAGGCACAGGTGCGAAGTGGGGTGCTTGGATGAATCCTTCATCACCGCACCGCGTCGTTTGCACGACGTGCATGCCTGATGATCTCTTCGGTCCCTTGGGGCCGACGCGCATCATCATGGAGCGGACCGTCGATGGGGCGCTCATGACGCGCGAAGCTGTCATCCTGGCCAGCCGAGAAGCTGACGCCATCCTCAACCAGGGCGAGGTGCGGGTGGACGCCGGGTTGCTCGAACAAGCGCCGCGGCTGCGCATCGTCGCCAACATCGCCCGCGGGTTCGACAACCTTGATCTTGACGCCATGACGAGGCGCGGCGTCTGGGCCACCAACGTGCCCGACGCCTTCACGGCGCCGACGGCCGAAGTCGCGCTCGGCTTGATGCTGATGGTGATGCGGCGGTTGGCCGAGGGCGATCGCTCTGTCCGCGCCGGATCGTGGGCGAGCTTCGATCCCGGCCGGTGGGACGGCCACACCCTGGTCGGCAAGACCCTCGGGCTGATCGGCTTTGGCTTGATCGGCCAGGCGGTGGCTGAGCGCGCCCGCGCCTTCGGCATGTCCGTGCTCTACCACCAGCGACGCCGCATCGACGCCTCTGGCGCGGTCTGGGCGTCGCTCGACGACCTCCTTGCCCGCGCCGACGTCGTCTCGCTGCACGTGCCGGCAACGCCCGAGACCTACCACCTGATCGACAAAGACGCCTTCGCCTCCATGAGGCCCGGCGCGGTCTTGATCAACACCGCGCGCGGCAGCGTGGTCGATGAGCAGGCGCTTGTCGCGGCTTTGCAATCGGGCCGGCTCGGCGGGGCGGGTTTGGACGTCGCCGAGCAGGAGCCGCGAATCGACCCGGTGCTACGCACGATGGACAACGTGGTGATCACGCCGCACTTGGGGGGCGGCACGGTCGAGAGCCGCCTGGCGGCACGGCAGCACGCGATCGCCAATGTGGCGGCCGTGCTGCGTGGAGAGCGGCCGCTGTCGCCGCTCAACGAGCTTCCCGTTGCTCCAGCCGGAGGCGGCTGATCGCCAATCGGGAACCAGACGAGGAGAGGTTCGTCGTGGACTGCCGCAACATCGAGACGGGGTACGAGATTCCCAAGGAGGGGTATTGCGACCAACCGTACGTGGTTCTCACCAATGAGGGGCACTGGCTCTGCGTCCTCACCACCGGGCCGGGCCACGAGGGCGACAACCGGCAGCACGTCGTCTCGACCCTCAGCACGGACCAGGGCAAAACCTGGTCGCCGTTGGTCGACATCGAGCCGAACGGGCCACCGGAGGCGTCGTGGGTGATGCCGCTTGCCGTGCCCAGCGGACGCATCTACGCCTTCTACGTCCACAACTCCGACAATCTGCGCGAGATTGCCTCGCCCGAGGGCCACACGGTCCATCGCGTCGACACCCTGGGGCATCTCGTCTTCAAATACACCGACGACGGGGGGCGCACCTGGTCGGATCGACGTTACGAGATTCCCCTGCGTGTCACCGAGATCGACCGGCACAACGTCACCGGCGGCAAGGTTCTCTTCTTCTGGGGCGTCGGCAAGCCGAAAACCCACGAGCAGGAAGGCGCCGTCTACTTCGGCGCCGCCAAAGTCGGCAACTTCGTCAAAGATGGCTTCATGGACCCATCGGAAGGGATCTTCCTCAAGAGCGGCAACATCCTGACCGAGTCCGACCCGGAGAAGATCCGCTGGGAGATGCTGCCGGACGGCGACGTCGGCCTGCGCTCGCCAAGCGGTCCGGTTGCGGACGAGCATAACCTGGTTCCACTCAACGACGGCTCCCTCTACTGCACCTACCGCACCATCGACGGCCACAACGCCCATGCCTACAGCCGCGACGGCGGCCACACCTGGACCGCGCCCGCGCACGCGACCTATACGCCCGGCGGGCGCACCATCCGCCATCCGCGGGCGGCGAACTTCGTCTGGAAGGCGAGCAACAGCAAGTACCTCCTCTGGTATCACAACCACGGAGGCCGCTACTACATGGACCGCAACCCCGCCTGGCTCAGCGGCGGCGTCGAGCGAGACGGCTTTATCCACTGGTCGCAACCGGAGATCGTGCTCTACGACGCCGACCCGGCCACGCGGATGAGCTATCCCGACTTCATCGAGCAGGACGGCCGCTACTGGATCACCGAGACCCAGAAGACGGTCGCCCGCGTCCACGAGATCGATCCATCGTTCCTCGACGGGTTGTGGGGACAGGCGGAGAACCGGGAAGTTGCGCGGGACGGTCTCACCCTGGAACTGACCGGCGACGGGTGCGCGCCGGGCGCGCGGGCCGATTTGCCGCACCTTGCCAACCTGGCTGAGGGCGGCGGCTTCGCCATTGACTTCTGGATCACGCCGGACGACGTGTCGCGTGAGCGGACGATCTTCACCACCCGCAATCGGTACGGCCGGGGGATCAAGCTCTCCCTGGCGGCGGGCGGCGCCGCGCGCATCGAGCTGAGCGACCGGTTGATTGATGACTGGTGGGACAGCGATCCCGGCCTCTTGACGCCGGGGACGGCGCATCACGTCGCGGTCATCGTCGACGGCGGGCCGAAGATCGTCAGCTACGTCGTCGACGGCGTCCTCTGCGACGGTGGTACGGTGCGGCCGAAGGGCTGGCATCGCTTCCCGCCGCCGATGGGCGACGTCAACGGCTGGTCGCGATTCACCATTGACCCCGACCTGACGAGCAGATTGCACGCGCTGCGCATCTACGATCGCTACCTGCGCACGTCCGAGGCGGTCGGCAACTTCCAGGCAGGTTTGCCGTAGGCCACCCAACAAGGAGTAGGGACGCCGGTTATGGCTGAGGCGATTAATCAACCGAACATCGTGCTGATTCTGACCGACCATTTCCGGCGGGACGCGGTCGGGCGGAGTACCCCGAATATCCAACATCTTGCTGAGCGCGGCGTTCACTTCACACACGCCTATTGCGCCGCGCCGCTTTGCCAGCCGTCGCGCGTCTCGCTCGCGACCGGACTCTTCCCGTCCCAGCACGGCATCTGCGGCAACATGGCGGAGCCGCTCGCGCCGTCGTTCCGCGACGACACCTTCATGCTTCACCTGCAGCGAGCCGGGTACCACACCGCCCTCGTCGGCAAGCACCATTTCATCGACGCCTACGGTTTGGGCGTCGACGTGACGGAGGACGACGACGAGCTGCGGCGGTACGGCTTCGACGAGGTCTGCCAGGTCATCGACGCGGGCGAGAATCTGCACAACGACGACCGCTACACGCGCTTTCTTCGGGAGAAGGGACTGCTCGACGAGTACCGGCGCGTTCAAGCGGCGCACGCGAATGCCCGCGGGCCGTATCCCTTCCCGGAGGACGACAGCGAAGACGGGTTCATCGGGCGCACGGCCCGCGAGTTCGTCGAGGGCTATGCCGGCGATCGCCCGTTCTACCTCAACGTCTCGTTCGTCGGGCCGCACCCGCCGTACTGGCACCCAGGCGACCTCCAGCACGACCCGGAGGCAATGCCCGACCCCATCGCCGCGCCCAACGACCCGAAGACGAAGCAGGTACGCGCCCACTACATGGACAAGTGCAGCCTGATCGACCGCTCCGTCGGGCGCCTCGTCGAGGCGATCGCGGCCCGTGGCCTCCTCGACCGCACGGTGATCATCTTCACCTCCGACCACGGCGACATGCTGGGCGACTTTGGCATTTGGGACAAACGCTTCTTCTACGAAGAGAGCGTCGGCGTGCCGCTCATCATGGCCGGCCCCGGCATCTCCCGCGGCACCCGGGACCTGACCGGACGCATCAGCAAGGCGCTGGTGTCGCTCCTTGATCTCTATCCGACGATCCTCACCCTTGCCGGCACCGAGGCATGCGGCAGTCCTCACCGCCGGGCCGGCCGGGATCTGCTGCCGATGCCGCGGGAGGACGCGCCGCCGTTCCGCGACCAGATCGTGGCCGAGCTCGGCACGGCCGTGATGATTCGGACCGGCAACTGGAAGCTGGTCTTCGATCCGGAGCAAGGCGGGGTGCAGTTCCTCTTCAACCTCGTTACCGACGCGCGGCAGGAGCACAACCTGGCCGGCCTGCCGGGCTACGAGCACATCGTGAATGATCTGCTCTCCCGTCTGCTGGCCCATCGCATTCGGCTCACGCAGTACACCCACGACAAGGAGGAACGGCGGCTGCAGCGGGTGCGCGTCGGAGCGGCCTAACTTGTCCGACGCGTTCAAAGTGCCGCCAGCACCTCGTCCTTGAAGGCGACGAGAGTGCCGGTGTGGATGAAGACGACGGTGTCGTTCTTGCCGACGATGCCGTGTTTGGCGTGGTCGATGAGTGGGAACTGAGAACCACTATCTGTTGTATGTGGACAGAGACATGGAATGGAAGGCTAACGGAGGTGACTATGGCACGGCTAACGATGCTGCTCGGACTTGTAGGCTTGGTGGCGGTGCCGATGGTCCCCGCGGCCCATGCTCAAACACCCTCGGCCGGGGCGTCGCCGAACGTCATCGTCGTCAAGGACTCCGGCGTCGGCCTTCTTGCGGTCGACCCTGCGACCGGCGAACTGCGCTGGCAGGTGGAAGACCACGATGGCGTCTCGGGTGCGATCGCCGCCGACGGGGTTGTCTACATTTCCGTCGCTTCCGGCGATGGCAGCGCCACCGATGTCTACGCGGTGCCCGTTATCTCAAAGGAACCGGAACTCATCGGGCACATGCAAGGGCGAGCAGTCGCGGCGGGCGTCACCCCCGCCGGTGATCGCCTCCAGTTGCTGGAGCTCCCGTCCCCGGACCTTGACGGCCGGATCGGACCTCCGACTGGCGTGCGGAGCTTGTCGATCCCCGATCGTTTGCCAGGAGACACCGTCCCCGTCGCCAGCCGGGACGACGGCTGGGGGATGCTATCCGCCGACGGGTCAATGTGGTACCGGCTGCGGCCGTCGCAAACGGATCGGGATGCGCCGCCCGAACTAGAACTGAGCGCGCTGCTCTTCGATGAGGGCGGCTCGTTGACATCGGCGGGCCTCCGGCTACCCAACGTGTCCGGCTACCACTCGCTGCTGATGGCGCCGGACGGGAGCACGCTGTACATCATCGACTACTACGATCAAGTCATCCATGTCGTTGATGCGGCGCATCTGAGCGTAGTGCGGTCGATCAATTTCGGGCAGGAGCGATTCAAGCGCCCGCTGTGCGCTGTCGCCCTCTCACCAGAGGGGAGCCGTCTCTATGTGCTGGGCAATGCCGGCAATTGGGGGGATGGGATCCTCGTCTTCGAGACCACCTCGTGGCGGAGGGTCGATCACCTCGTGCCGGGCCGCGACTTTTACTGCCTGGCGGTCTCGCCGGACGGGAACAGCCTCTACGCCTCCTATCCGACAAGCTGGGTGTATCCCTTCCCGCCGACCGACCCGCTGCTGGCAACAATCGACACGCGGACCGGACGCGAGGAGCTCAGCGTGCCGCTCGGCCTCGGCGACTGCTGCGCCTGGCTCGTCGCGGCGATCAGCACAACAGACGCCGGCTCCTGATCCTCAACGAGGCACTCCCTTACGGCCCGCGCAGTATGCGTGCCACTCGCCAAAGGCCGCGGAGCTTCTTTGCTGCGCTGCCCATTTGTTCATGTTCGGGCGGTTCAAGTTCGTGTGATTCGAGTCGTCACTTATCCAAGAGTCCGATCACGGAAAGGAAAGCATTGCGTGAGCAGGGCCGCTCGGCTCTTCAACGATCGTCGATCGCGGCCAGCACCTCGTCCTTGAAGGCGAAGAGGGCGGGTTGGCCGCCGGTGTGGATGAAGACGACGGCGTCGTCTTGGCCGACGATGCCGTGTTGGGCGTGGTCGATGAGGCCGGCCATCGCCTTGCCGGTGTAGATCGGGTCGAGGAGGAGGCCCTCGGTGCGGGCGGCGAGCTTGATGGCGGCCATGCCGGCCGGGGACGGGAGACCGTAGGCCGCGCCGACGTAGGCGTCGTGGCTCTCGACGTCCGATTCGGTGAGCGGGACCTCCCAGCCGAGGGCTTCGG
>JBOGUE010000644.1:0-3246 GCA_050695955.1 Thermomicrobiales bacterium
GCCTTCGTCGTCACCTGGAGTTCGCGGTCGCCGTTTGGCGAGGGCGAGTTTGCCGTCGGGTCGTTGCTGCCGCGGCTGCGCCTCGGCCAACTCGGGATCGTGCTCGTGGTTGGTGTCCTGGCACTGACGGCGGCGAGCGCGGCAATCGCGGGACGGGAAACGACCGGTGAGGTCGCGCGCAACGTGGTCGGCTACGCCGGCCTGGCCTTCCTCGGTCGCCGCGTCTTTGGCCCTATTGGCGCCTGGGCGCTCCCGCTCGGCGTCGGGTTTGCCGCCTTTATGAATGACATCCGGCACCCGGGGGATCCCGGCTGGTGGGCCTGGCCGGTTTATGCCGGCGAACACGCCGGCGCGGCGTTGGCGGCGGTGGGACTACTGGCGGGCGGGCTGATTGCCGTCGCAATTGAAGCGCGACGGTGGTTGGCGTTCGTTGGCAGCGAGGACTAGCGCGGACCCGGCATTGACATACCGGGCTACGCCTGACGAAGTCCCGCCGGGACTAAGAACGACGAGGGCAACTGTGCTGGTAGGCGCTCTCGTAGGCCGAACGGGTCGGATTGGAGTTTCAGTCTTGAGCGCTCGGCTGCTCTGGATGGAGGTGCGGCGGAACGAGCGGCTCTGGCTCTTCCCCCTCGTCGTCGTGGTCTATGGGTTCTTCGCCGTGCCTTTGCCACCCCTCGACGGGCAGATGTTCGATGGGACGGCGACCTTTTGGCCGCAGAGCAGCGTCCTGGTCCGTAACGCCGTTGCGCTGCTCGCGCCGGTCTCCGGTGCGGTCGCGGCCTGGGCGGCGAGCCGCGAGCACCGGCGCGGCATGGAGGACCTGATCGCGACGACGCCCCGGCCGGAGATGGTCCGCAACCTCACCCAACTCGGCGCGACCGCTCTCCTCGGATTGAGCGCCTTCGGAGTCCTGGCCGCGGTCAGCTTGGGTCGCACGGCGACGCGCGCGACCTGGGATGGGCCGTACTTCTCGGTCCTGCTGCCGCCCCTCGTCGCCATCGTCGCCGCGGCCGCCCTCGGCTTCGCGCTCGGCAAGGCATGGCCGCGTCGGATCGCCCCAATCCTGGCGGCGGCCGGCCTCTCGACGCTGCTAACCCTGCCCATCAACGCCACGAATGCCTGGCCGCGGCTACTCTCGCCGATCGACTCGCTCGACGCGTCGCCCTGGTACGGCGTCTATCCGCACGTCTGGCTGCCGCAATCGCTCCTGCTGCTCGGGTTCGGCGCAATCGGTCTCGCCGGCGTCGGCTGGGCCAGCCACGCGCCTCGTCTCATCGCGCCGGCGCTCGTCGCGGCCGTTCTCTTGATCGCAATTGGTGTCAACGGGATTCGCACTGCTGCTCAAGACGACGAGGGACCGGACATATTGACTTATGAGCCGATTTGCCAGGGGTCGCCGGTCGAGGTCTGCGTCCATCCCGCCTTCGCACTGGCGCTCGACGACCTCTCGAACGGCGTCAATGCCATGGCCGCCCAGTTGGCGGGTGTGGACGACGTGCCCGCCCGACTCGATCAGATTCCCATCGGCAGGGGGGCAACGCCGCCTGCGTCCGGCTTTTTCCTCGACGACGTCGGCGACGGCAACATCGCCTCCGCGTTGAACCAGATCGCCTACGACCTGACGCGAAACCCAGACGCATCCATACCGCCGGGATCGGCCGCGGACGTCGTGTCCGCCTGGCTCATGGGCGAGGCAGGCATCTCGCTGACGTGCGCAAACGGCATGGCCATGCACCATCATGGCAACAGCGGCTTCGGCTTCATGGTCGATTGCGCCAGCCTCGAACGTTTCGCCGCGCTCGACGACGCGACACGCGCCGGCTGGCTGCGCAATCACTACGCCGACCTCCGGGCAGGCCGGATCACGCGTGCGGATCTGCCTTGATACTGAGGATGGTCTGGCACTACCTCCGTTTGGCGATCGCATGATCCCGTCGTGAAACCGGCAGACGAGCCTGGACGTTCACATGCTGTAAGACGCGAGGGCGTCCGGACAGTATCATTGTGCAAATCTGTCCGGCACGTTCGTGCCAGGGCGCGTATCTTGCAAGGCACGTCGCCGGGGTCGTTGCACACGCTGATGAACGTACGCTGGAGCTCGATCGATTGAGGACAACACGCGGATTGACGACGGCGCTCGCCGCACACCGGCCGCGCCTGTGGACAGACGATGGGCCGACGACGTGGGCCTGGCTTACGTTCGTCTCGCTCCTCAGCTTCCTGCTCCACCTCCCGTTCCTCAGCTTCCCGATGATCAACGACGAGGGAGGCTACGCTTACGTCGCCGGCCGCTGGCTGACCGGTCGCGGTGAGCTCTACGACGAGCTCTGGGTCAGCCGCCCGCAAGGCATCTTCGTCGCCTACGGCCTCATTTTCCGCCTGATCGGCGACAGCATCGAGGCGATCCGCCTCGGCGCCTGGCTCGTCTCGATCGCGACGCTCGGCTTCGTCTGGCTCTTCGCCCGCGACTGGGCCGGACGTCGTGCCGCCATGCTGGCGACGCTGATCTTTGCCATCGTCTCCGGATCGCCGGCGATCGAGGGCTTCACCGCCAACTCCGAAGTCTTCATGGCCCTGCCGGCCGCCGCCGGGTCCTGGCTTCTGCTACGCGCGGGGCGGAACGGCTGGGGCGCCAAGGAACTCATTGGCGCTGGGGTTTTGGCCTGCTTGGCGACGCAGTTGAAACCGGCCGGCGTGGTCATGGTGCCGGTCGGCCTGGCCTATATCTGGCTGGTCGGTAGCGGCAACCTGGGCACGGTTTTGCGACGCGGCGGCTGGCTGGTGGCTGGCGTGGCGCTGGCGGCGGCGCCCGCCTTGATTCACGGCGCCATCATCGGCTGGCACGACTTCATGTTCGCGTCGCTCACCTACCGCTTAGCGTTTCAGAGCAGCGCCACCTACGATGCCGAGCACCATTTACGGTCCCTCGCCTCGCTCTTCTACCGCACCTGGCCGATGGTGGCGCTGGTCGCCGCGGTGCTCCTACTCAACTGGCGACAAACCCGGCGCTGGGGCACGATAGCCGAGTGGCGCAGCCGCCTGATGGAGACGACGCGGGCCGGGATCGTCGCGCGCCCCGCGGCGCGCGCGGCCCGGTTCCTTCCCACCGCGGACGGCGACGTGCTGCTTCGTCTCTGGTTTCTTGGCTGCCTAGCGGGGATCGCGATGGGCGGCGACTGGTGGTATCACTACCTGATCCAGGCCATCGCCCCCTTCGCCATCTGGTTGGCCCCGATTCTGCTC
>JBOGUE010000645.1:0-8782 GCA_050695955.1 Thermomicrobiales bacterium
CCCTATACCCGCCGGCTCCTTGGCAACCACCCCCACCGCTGCACCACCGATATCAATCCACCAGGAATAAAGAGCACCACCAGCACGATCATCCCGCCGAAGATCACCTGATAGAGATTCGGGTCCGATGCCCAAACTTCCTCCGAGACCAGTGTCAGCGCCACCGCCCCGATAATCGGACCCAGGATCGTGCCCTGCCCGCCGACGATCGCCGTCGCGATCGCCCGGATCGACCAGATCACGGCAAAGACTGCTGCCGGCTCGATGAATCCGGTGTGCCGCGCATAGATCGCCCCCGCCACGCCGGGGAAGAACGAGCTGATGACGAACGCGCTCATCTTATATGAGGTCGTGTTGATCCCCATCGCCTGCGCCGCGACCTCGTCGTCCCGGATCGAACGCAGCTTCAGCCCGAACCCTGACGTCCCAACGAGGTACGAGACGATGATCGCCACCGTCGCCAGCGCCAACATCGCGTAATAGTTCGGCGTCGTATCCCGCAGGATCGGGAGGAAGACACCGTTGCCGCCGCGCGTCAACGAGTCCCAGGCGGTCACCACGATCCGCGCCAGCTCGCTTAGCCCCAGCATCGCGATCGCGAAATACGGCCCTCGCAGCCGCAGCGTTGGATACCCGATGACCAGCGCCACACCCGAAGTCGCCAGCCCCGCCACGAGCACCGCCGGCGCCCAATGCAACTTGTCATAAAAGAGTAGAAGTGCCCCGACGTAGGCGCCGATCCCAAAGAACCCAGCGTGTCCGAACGAGGTATACCCCGTGAAGCCGGAGATGATGTTCCAGCTCGTCGCCAGCACGACCGTCATCAGGACGGTCAACCACAGCGTGATGTTGTACGCGCTGGCAATCTCCGGATACCCGGCAAGGGCGACCACCGCCACGATCAGCAGAACGAGATAGATCCACGGCAACTGCCGCTCCCAGGCGGGCAGGGGCGTCACCCGCGCCCCCTGCCGCGCGCCCGCCGTCCCGTCCTCGCCCTCGATCTCCCGCGGCAACGGCGTCTCGATCACCGCGCCGTGGGCAGTGTGCTGTCCTCCACCCATCAGACGCCCCGTCCGTCGTAGGGGAGGGACCTGCGCCCTCCCGTCGCGCGAATGCGCGACATGCCGCGCAAGCGGCCCGTTCAATCACACGATGACGGCCGCGTTCATGAGGAATTGACGGCCGCTGACGCGGCGTATCGGCCCGCGGCCGATGGGGAGGGCGCGGGTCCCTCCCCTACGACGACGCGCCCGACTCCGATCACTCCTTCACCCCAAACAACCCCGACGGCCGCAGCAGCAACACCGCCACCAACACCGCGTACGACACCCCCTCGGCCAATTGTGTGTCGGTGTAATACGCCGCCACCGTCTCCGCGACCCCGAGGAGCAACGCCCCGACGAACGCCCCCACGAACGACCCCAACCCGCCGAGCACCACAATCGCGAACGCCCGGCCGATATAGATCCGCCCCATCTCCGGACTCACCGTGAAGATCATCGCGATCAGGGAACCAGAGACCGCCGCCATCGCCGCGCCCAGCCCGAACGTGACGAACCGCACCCGACCCACGTTGATCCCACAGACCTGCGCCACCTCCGCGTGCTGCGCCGTCGCCCGGATCGCTTTGCCGAAGGTGCTATAGCGCAGGAAGGCGTAGGCCGCCGCCGTCACCGCCAGCGCGATGACAAACGACACCAGCCGGATCTTCGAGAGGTCGAGCGATCCCAGCCCCCACGACCCGGTCAAGTACGGCGTCGACCGAAAGTCGGCTGTCCATAGCGAGAGCGCCCCGCCCATGAGGAAGGTTGACAACCCGAACGTCAGCAACAACGAGGCGAGCAGCGGCTGATTCACCGTCCGCTCAATGAAACCCCGTTCCGCCGCCAAACCGGTGGCAAAGAGCGCCACCGCCGAAACCGGGATCGTCAGCAGCGGGTTGAACCCGGCCCGGTCGACCAGAAAGAACGTCGCGTACGCCCCGAGCATGATCAACTCGCCGTGTGCCAGGTTGATCACCCGCAGCACGCCGAAGATCAAATTCATGCCCACGGCAAAGAGCGCGTACACCCCGCCGAGCAGCAACCCGCTGACGATGACCTGTAGCAGATCCATCGCTGGTCAGGCGACAGGCGACAGGCGACAGGCGACGGAATCAGACGGCAACGTGGACATTGCTCCCTCCGTCGTTCTCCTGACGCCTGACGCCTGTCGCCTGTCGCCTACGCCCGCTCGTCCCACGCCGGCGTCGGCAGGATGATCTCGCCGGTTTGTTGATCGGCCGGGGCGACGAGCACCTTCGTTCCGCCCTGCCACTGCACGGTGAGCGGGATGTGGCCGGTCATCCTACCGTTCTCGTCCACTTTGTAGACGCCGGGGAGCACCGTCGACAGCTCCATCGTCGCGAGCTGCTCGCGGATCGCCTCCAGGTCGATCTCGCCGACCTCGTTCACCGCCGTCTCTAGCACCTGGCAGGCCGAGTAGCCCGCCGCCGAGTGGTAGTCCGGGTCGCGGCTGAATTTTGCCTGATACGCCGCCACGAACTCCGCGTTCCCCGGCGTCTCGATGTCCGGTTCCCACATCGACGGGCCGAGCACGAACTCCGCATCCGCCCCCAGCGTTTCCCCGAAGTCCGGCTGCGCCGCGCCGACCGAGAAGGCGAAGAGCCGCGAGTTGACCCCGAGGTCCTTCGACTGCCGCACGATCAGCACCGAGTCGGGCAGATACGACCCGCCGATCAGCATGTCCGGGTCGGCGTCGCGCACGCGCGTCAGGACCGAGGAGACATCGGTCGCCTCCTGCGGATAGAGCTCGTTGACCAGCACCTCGATCCCGGCCTCTTCGCAGTGCGCCGCCGCGCCGGCCGCGGTCGAGGTCGGAAAGAGGGTGTCCTCGTAGATGATCGCCGCCGTCGAATACCCTTGCTCGGTGGCGATGGTGAGGATGATGTCCTTGAAGTAGTCCTCAGCCACCGAATAGACACCGAAGAGGTACTGGTAGCCGCGGTTCCAGAGATCGCCGGCCGAGGCGCCCGCCGCCAGCATCGGCTGCCCGGCCCGCTCCGTCACCTGCACCACCGCCTGCGTCACCGACGAGGCATAGGGGCCGAGGATGAGATCGACGTTATCCTCCGTCAGCAGCCGCTCGTAGAGCCTGGCCCCCGTCGCCGGGTCTGACTGATCGTCGTAGATAACCATCTCCACCGGCCGCCCGAGCACCCCGCCGGCGGTATTCCTCTGCTCTTCCCAGAGTTGATACGCCTCTTGCTGGTAGAGCCCGGTTCGCCCATTGGAACCGGTCGTCGAGACGGCCGCCCCAATTCTGATCGGCTCACCGGAGGGTGGTGCTGCCGGCGTCCCCTGGGCTGACGCCCGTTGTTGCGCCCCAAGCAGCGCCGCTATGAGCGACCCGGTGATCCCGAGCGCGGCCGCCCGCCGCGGCAACTCGCGCCGCGAGACCAACCCTGCCAGCGTCTCCGCCATCAACCGCGACACACTGTCCACTCGACCCTGATCGTGCATGATCGACCTCCTGTCGCTCGGTCCGGCGACGCCCCATCGCGCCACCGATCACGTCGCACGCCCGGTTTACGCATCGCTCACCATCGCCGTTCGCAACGAACATAGCCGTCACACGGCGTCGCCATCTCCGGGCAAGTCCCTGGGCTTCTCGACGTCTATCGTATCGCACCCCGTGTGCCACGGGGGCGGCGAGAACGGCAAGGACGGCGAGGACGGCAAGGGAAGCACAACCCGTCGTTCCGATCGCAGAGAGGACTCTCGCCTTCATAAGACGTACGGGACGATTCCTCGCGGCGGCTCGGCATGACGGGTTCTCGTTCTCCTTGCCGCCCTGCCGCCCTTGCCGCCCTGGTTGTACGTACACGCCGGGTGCGCTAGGATAGTCGCCACGTGATTCCCTGGCGCCGTCGGACCCCGGCGGCCATCGCGACCCCGCCACAGATGAACGTACAACGACCGCCCGGCGGATCATGGCGGCCGCGAGTTCATTATGCCGGCGAGCCCGCCAGTCGGCGGCAGATGGAGTGGGGAACAGAGTATGTTGTTGGGGCTGGTTCGGACGCGCCCGCGATGGGATGGGCTGGCTGGACGGGGCGCGCTCGTCTTGGCGCCGGCCGCCGGGGCTCGCGAACGGCTCGCGCTTTCGGGCGATTGGCTGGCCGAACGCGGCGCCACCCGCTTCGAGGCCACCTGCGACGTCTCCGGCGGCTTCCCCGGCTTCGCTCAGCGCGGCGGTCGGCTCACCGGCGCCCTGTTGCGCATCAGCGACGCCTATTTGCTGGTCGACGAAGGCCAACTGCATGGCTTCGGCTTGCCGATCCAATGGCTCGACGGCGCGGCCGTCATACCGGGTCCAACGCAGCGGACCGCGCTCCGCATCGCCTACCGGGACGGCGCGACCGATCGGCACTTCACGATCACCATACGCGCCGGGCGATTGCCAATGCGTCCGCTGCGCACCGCCGCCCACGCCCGCGCCGCCCTCCTCGACCTCGGTCTGCCTGATCGCGACGAAGATCACGCGCCGTCGCTGCCCGATATCCGGGTTGCCTGGGACCAGACCCGTGGCATCGAGTCGGAGAACGTCATCTGGACTGGCCCGGTTTCCGCGCCGCTCCACGAGGGTAGCCGCCTCGCCACTGGTCAGGTCTGGTTGACGACCCGATCGTTGATGTGGGGCAGCGCCGCTGGCGACGGTCTCAACCGCGTCTCCCTTTCCGCGCTGCGCGACGTCATCACCGGACAAGACGAGGTACGGCAGGGCATCCCGTCCGCCTACGTCGCCTACCTCGACCCGGACGCTGGCCGTATCGATCTGCCCTTCCTCTTCGATCGTCACGCCCCCGAACGCAACCTGCGCGAGCGCGGCGCCTTCCTCGTCGGTCTCCGCTCGCGCGGCGTCCCGCTCGGCCTCCCCGCCCCCCTCATCCAACCCTGGCGCATCTCCGTCCACCGCGTCGGCTCCCTCGCGGCATGGTTGCCGCCCGAGACGCTTTCCGAACCCGCCATCCTCGCCGAAACTGGATTCGAGGAGGAGTCGACAGGCGATACCATGGCGGACGCCGAGGAGCCGTCCACTTGCGACGACGTGATAGTCGCCGAGTTCTCCGAGCCCGTCGGCGCGGTCGAAGCTGCCCTTACCGCATCGCCATCGCGCAACGATTACGCCCTCGCCACCGCGTGGGCCGACGTCGCCCGGGATGAGGCTCCAGTCGCACCAGCGCCGGTTGAATCCGTCACCGCGCCGTCGCTCGATCACGCCCGTGCCTATGAGGCGGCAGCGCTCGCCGTCCTCGATGAAGCGATGCAGGCCATCCGCGACCGGCACGAGGGCGCCGCCATCCGGCCGCTCGTCGCGCCGCTGCCCGCGCCCGTTCTTCAGTCCGCCGCCTTCGCCGAATTGACCGACCTCACCGCCTCCGGGCATCTCGATCCCGACGAGGCTCGCAGCCGCCGCGGCCGCCTCGCCGCCATCGCCGACGCTGGCTGGCGCCTCCGCTCCCTCGTCGAGCTCCATGATGCCGGCCACATCACCGACGCCGACCTCGCCCGCAAACGCGCCGACATCGCTGCCGACCTCTCGTCCCGCTTGTTTCCGGCAGGCGATCGGTAAGGGCGGACCGGGTGTCCTCTGGGCGGCGTCCACCCCTACCTCAACGCCGGCATCCGGTTTCCTACGCCGCGCCCACCGGCGCCTTGAACCGCGCTAGCGCCTCGGCAAGCTGCCCAACCGTCTCCGTCTCCACCGGCATGCAGTTGCAGATGACGTGCCCAACGCCGGCGGCCGCGTACCCTTGCAGACCAGCTGCCAGCTCGTCGGCCGTGCCAGTCAAGAACTTGGCCGGGTCGGAGGTATCCTCCGGCGCTCCCTCCATGCCAGGGAAGGCCACATTCAGGCCGACGGTGATCTCCAGCGTCGCCGGGTCGCGCCCGGCCTCGACGCAAGCCGCCTCGATGCCCTCCCGGCGCGGCGTCAATGCGCTCGCCTGCCCCAGCCAGGCCGTGTTCCAGCTATCGGCGAACTTCGCCGTCAAGCCGTGCATGCGCGGCTTGCTGGAAGCGATCAGGACCGAGACGCCGCCCTTGCGTGGCGGCGGCATCATCTCGCAATTAGGGGCGCTGTAATACTTGCCGGTGAAGTCGATCTTCCCCTCCTTCACCAGGGGCACAATGATCTCGCACGCCTCTTCGAAGCGGTCGACTCGATGGTCGAAGGGGAGGCCGAAGGCGTCGAACTCCGGTTCGTGCCAGCCGCAGCCCAGCCCGAGGATGATCCTGCCCCCGCTCACCTCGTCCAGCGTCACCGCCATCTTCGCCAGCACCGCCGGGTTGCGGAACGCTGTGCAGAAGACCAGCCCGCCGATCTCGACCCGCTCCGTCGCTTCGGCCAGGGCGGTCATGATCGTCCACCCTTCCCAGACGCCGAACGGCTTCTGTTCCGGAAACCGGTACAACAGGTGGTCGTAGATCCAGACCGAGTCGAATCCAGCCTCCTCCACCTGCCGCGCCAGCCCGCGGATCTCCGCGTAGCTCATCGTCCGCCCCAGGCGTTCGATCTCTCCCAGCGGCAGAATTACCCCGACCTTCATGCGTCCTCCCTCAACTGCTTCGTATGATCACGGCCCCCCGGAAGGCTACACTCTCCGGCGACTGTTCTGTGTGCGCACGCGGGCGGGGTTTCCCGCCGCCCTATCTCACGAAGTCACGACCTCGCGTGTTCTACAGATCGCGCGTTTTGCAGGAAGCCGACCGCTTCACCGATCGGAACGAGCCACGATGGCCGTCGCCACCGACCACTCGACCGCGGACCTGTTACCCGATTCCCCCGTCCGTCGTGGCCGGTTTGGCGGCGTGCTCACCAATCCCGCCCTCCGCCAGCTCTGGCTGGCCCAACTCTTCGCCGGGTTCGGTCAGGCAGTGGCGACGGTCGCCATGCCGTTGCTGGTCTACGACATCACCGGCTCGGCCGGCCTGCTCAGCCTCGTTTTCATCCTCCAGCAAGTACCCTGGATTCTGTTGTCGCCGATCGGCGGTCTGTTGGCCGACCGCCTTGACCGCCGGCGGCTGATGATCGCTGCTGACCTCGAACGCGCCTGCCTCGTCGTCTTCCTGCCCTTCACCACCGAGGTCTGGCAGATCGCGCTCATCGCCGGCTTGGCCGGCATCGGCAACGCGATCGCCAGGCCGGCCGAGCTCGCCGCCGTCCCCATGGTGGCAACCGGCGACCAGCTCGTTCCGGCGCTCTCACTGTCCCAGGTCTCCAACGGTGTCATGCGCATCGCCGGGCCGGCCGCCGGCGCCGGCATCGTTGGCATTGCCGGGCCCGATCCCGCCTTCTGGCTCCAAGCCGCTTGCTTCTTCGGATCGGTCGCCTGCCTGTGGAATCTCGTCTTGCCCATCCAGGCTCGGGAGGCAGCTACGGAGACAGCGCGCGGCCTCGTTGCCGCCGCCCGGCGTGACGTCACGGAAGGGTTGCGCACCGTTTGGCGGGTACCGATCGTGCGCGGCATCACCGCCACCGAGGGCCTGTGGGGCTTCGTCAACGCGGGACTCGTCGTTGCCGGTGTCGTCCTGACGAAAGAGACGCTTAATCTCGGCGACCGCGCCGGCACGGTCTTCGGCCTTCTCACGGCGTCGGCCAGCTTCGGCGCGGTCCTCGGCGCGCTCCTCGCCAGCCGGGTCGAGCGGCGGATTGGCCGCCCTCTCTTAATGGCGATCGGCTACCTCGGCCCGCTGATGATCGTGCCGACCGGTCTCACGCCGCCGCTCTGGACCATCTTCCTCTGTTGGTTCGCTCTCGGCTTCACCGACGCCTGGGCCGTCATCGCCATGCAGTCCTACCTGGCCGAGGCGGTCCCGGACAACCTCCGCGGCCGCGTCTACGCCACTTGGGGCGCGGTGATCACCTTCGCCGGCCTGATCGCCTTCGCCCTCGTCGGCTGGATGACCCCCCGCATCGGCGCGCCGCTCACCCTCACCGTCTGCGGCGCCATCGTCGGCATCGGCGGCCCGCTCATGCTCATCCTCACCGGCGCCCTCGCCGACGTCCGGCGACAGGCGACAGGCGGTAGGCGTCAGGCGTCAGGAGAGCCATCGTCGTTCCCCTAACGCCTAACGCCTACGGTCAAGTACAATGCGGCGGGATTCGCGGAGCGGATCGCTCGGCATGAGGAAACGAAGGTCGGAGGACCCGGCGGGATGAATCGACTCTTGGGGCGCGGCAAGAAACAGCAAGCACAAGACACGACCGCGGCGAGCCCGCTCCTCCCCGACGGCTGGCGCTTCACCCTCAAAGGCTCCCCCCGCCACTACGACGACGTCGTCCAGATCATCGAGCAAAGCGGCAACGCCAAGGTCTACTTCGGCGAGGCCCTCGCCTACGAGCGCGGCGCCGGTATCGCCCTCTGGCGCATCAGCGCCACCGGCTTCGAGTGGCTGCCCAAACTCTACGCCTGGTGGGCCGAGCAGGAACGCCTCGAGCCGGTCCAATTCACCATCCACCTCTACCTGCCCAGCGACCTCAAGTACCCTGCCCTCAACCTGCGCCAACACTCTCCCTCCGACGTCGAAACCTTCATCAAGCAGCGCGCGCCTCGCGGCACAAGTCTCACCCCCAAAGGCGCCCCCGCCACGCCGAATCGGTAGGCTGTCCATGTCCATATCGAAACCGCCGCATCCGGCACTGTGGCAATCGACCGACCAACCACAGTCCCGGTGGGACTTCGTCGCGCATAGGTAGACCGGGCCTTCAGCCCCGG
>JBOGUE010000646.1:0-10185 GCA_050695955.1 Thermomicrobiales bacterium
CTCCAGTTCCAGCGAGGCGACGGGTTCGTCGTCGCTCTCGTTGCCGAAAAGGTCGGCGTGACCAGTGCCGGTGATGTGGATGTTGCCGGTATTAGTCATCTGGCCGTGAAATCCAACCCGACCGTCAGGCTCGAGCACGGGCGCGAACTGCTCGACCGAGATCTCCTTGACGACGTCCCCATCGCCGATCACTGTAAAAAGGACACCGACGACGAGCTGGCCAGCGATCGTGACGCCGGAACCGGCATCGTCGCGCTCCGCCGCTTTGGTCGTCACCTTCACCGAGGCATAGCGGCCTCCCGAGGCAATGTCATCGGGCACGTCGATCGACAGCAAGACGGCTGTTTCCTCGCCCGGCTGGAGTTCGACCTCCCTCGGTTCGACGGAAAGCCACTCGACCGCGGAATAGTCGTCGGCCACATTTCCGAGCTGGTCCACCTCGACTGTGGCGGCCACCGGCTGTTCGCTGTCGTTGAAGACCGTAATGTCCTGCACGCCCTCGTCGCCAGGATCGGCGAAGAGATCGAGGACCGACGGGGTGACTCCGATGCTCACCTGCGCTCGGGTGGACGCGAGCGTGCCGGCCGTGGTCCCGAGGACGATGAGCACGGCAATCAACAGTTTGAGCGTACGCGGCCGCATGCTCTGGCTCCTTCCCATGGCATCGGACCGACGACCGCCGCTTGGGTCGTCGGTCCGACGCGGATTGTTGATCTGCGCGGTGTTGCGCCTACCCCGCGATCGTACTAATCGCGAAGGTCAGATCCGTGTCGTAGGTGCCCGCCTGGTCGCCGGATCGCACCTTGAGCACGAAGAACTGATCGAAGTTCGCACCAGAGGCGGACATCGGATCGCCTTCGAGGTGATTCTCGACCTGCTGCCCGGACTCACTCTGGTTGATGTAGGTGGTGTCTTCCGGCTGAATCGAGCTGCTGCAGGTGAGGGGACCCGCACCGAACGAGACGACCGCCAAGCGGTTAGGCTCGGGGGTGACCGTGTTGTTGTGGAACAGGTCGATGTCCCAGTTCGACGTGCTCTTGACGGTCAAGACTACCTCCTCGTCCGCGATGTAGAGGTTCTCACTCCCGCTGGAACCACAACTTGTGGAATCGCCGTTGTTGCCGGGGCCGGCGAAGGCGTTCAGGCCGTTGCCGAAGGCAATGGGCCCGCCGACGACAGCCAACGACAACACGCCCGTGGTGCCACCACCGACGTTAACGGTGCCGGTAGTCTGCGCGCTCACCGCGCCGACCGTACCGATGGCGATCCCGAGAGCGATTGCCAGCGCCGCGAACCGCTTGATCGTGTGCCGCATGATGAGTCTCCTCTCTCCTCCGTCCGTGAGGGATCATTCACCTTTGGACGGACTTGCACGACTGCCGGCGCCTCACATGGCGCCGAATCTCCTCGGCGCGCTTCTGGGTGCGGTCGGCCGTTGCCGCCACGCCCTAACGACGACGACCTGCCGATACCCCTCCTTTCCGTCCCACGCTCCCGATGCAGACAACCCGAGATCGGAACGCGTTTTGCTCTCAGCGAACCGGACGGTCGGTGTACGAGGCGACAGCCAAAGGTCCCAGATCGGCATAGTCCGTTCGGGTGTCTAGTGTCGATAGTAAGTGATACGTATGGGGCAGGAATCCCGGAAAAGGCGGATCTCCGCCTGGCTCAATTGAGCCAGACGGGAGGGCTTAGTCGAGGCTCACCACGCCGTGGCGCAGGGCGAAGACGACGGCTTGTAACCGCGACTCGACCTCAAGCTTGCGCAGGATATTAACCATGTGGGTTCAGACCGTCTCGTGGCTGACGTGCAGGCGCTCAGCCAGCTCGCGGTCGCTCATGCCGCTGGCCAGCGCTTGCAAGACCTCGCGCTCTCGCGGCGTCAGCCGTCCCAGTAGCTCCTGTGCCGCGCGGCTCTCCTCGCGATGCACGCCGGCCAAGCGCAATAGATCGATCGTCTCCCGTGGGGAGACGAGATCGTCGCCGGCGTGGAGCCGGCGGACGGCGTGGAGCCGGCGGACGGCGTCTAGTACGTCGGCAACCGGCGCCGACTTGTGGAGCACTCCGCCCGCGCCGGCCTCCACTGCCCGCGCCGTTTGCCCCCGGTCGTCCGCGCCGGTGAGAACCAGGACCCGCGTCGTGGGCGACAGCTTGCCCGGCGTGCGCAAGCGCCGCACCAGCTCGACACCGTCACCGTCGGGCAAACCCAGGTCGAGGATCGCCACATGGACCAGGCCGGCCGTCGCCAAAACCGTTCTCGCCTCAGCGAGTGATCCGGCCTGTGCCGCGACCGTCATGTCCGGCTCGCGTTCCACCAGGAACGCCAGCTCATGCCGGAACACCGCATGGTCGTCGACGATCAAGGTTCGTATCATTACCATCCAGGAGGCGGTTGGGTCGGGCGCGCGATGTTAGGCGACGGTGCGGATGGCCGCCGCCCGCTCCAGCGGCAGATCGAAGCCAAAGGTGGCGCCGCCGCCCGGCGTCGGACGCACATCGAACTCGCCGCCGTGGGCGCGCACGATCGCCCGCGCGACTGTCAGACCGAGTCCCGCGCCTTCGACCGCGCCGGCCGTATGGTCCCCGCGCGCATAGAGATCGAAGATACTCGCCGCGCGTTCCAGGTTGACACCCGGCCCGCGGTCGACAACATCGATCCGCACGCGCTCACCGTGCGTCACTTCCCGTAGGCTGATCGGCGTACCAGGTGGGGCGTATTTGACCGCGTTGACAAGCAGGTTGCGCAGGACTTGTCCGATGCGCACGGGATCGGCTATCGCCGGCCGCGACCCGGTCGATTCCCACAGCACCGGTCGATTGCCGGGGAGGGCGCGGGCGAACGCCGCGGCGTAGGCAAGGAGGTCGCCGAGCAACGCCGGCTTGGGCTCAACCGCGAGCGCGCATTGATGGCGCTGACCCAGGGCTCGGAGATCGTCGACCAACGCCTGCACGAATTCGGCCTCGGTCGTCATCGCCGCGGTCATAGACGCCCGTTCGTCGGCGTCGAGGCACCGGCTCCCGACCGCCAGCGAGAGTCCACGGATCGCCGCGACGGGTGACGCCAGCTCGTGCGCGACGACGGAGCACCGTGCCGTCATCCGCGCCACGCACTCTTCCAGCGCATCGGCCCGGGCCTGCTCCTCCGCCAGACGAGCCGCATTGGCCGCGGCTTGTCGCCGCAGGTCGATCACCGCGCCTGCCATCGGCCCGCAGACCAGCCCGCCCAGAATGACGCACCCGAAGAGCACGATTGGAACGGTCACCGGGAATCCCAAGACGAAGAGGGAGACACCAGCGGTCCAGGTCACCACCGTTGCGATGGCGGTCCGAGAGAGCGACGACCGTTGCCGCTCGTTCGCCCGAGTGGCCCGCGGCCGTCGCAATCTGCCGGTACCGTGTAAGACGAGTGGCTTTTGGCCCAGGCGCTTCAGGCTAACCCGATCAACGATGCCGAACGACAACGCGCGACCCATTTGCACTGCCCACCGTCTCGCACGAAGAGGGACCGCACGCCCCCTCCCGCCCATGTTGCCCGTTCGCCCGCATCATCTCTTGTGACAAATCGACCGCGAAAGCCCGTCCGCACAAAGACGGCCCCGTGCATGCGCGCATGCCGGTATCCACGTCGCTCGTTCAGCTTCCGCTGACGATCGACACCGGTGAAAGCCATCGTGGCATGAGGAATATGGTTCAGAACGACCCTCGAATGATCGGCGATCTTGTACCCAGATTCTATACTTAGTCCGGGCAGGGGTCAACTGTACGTACGGACCAATTGTCCTAGAACGACTAGACCGCGGCGATTAGGCCGCGGTTGACGGCTCGAAGATGCTGCCGTAGCCCGGCGCCGCCAGGAGATCCTCCTGGTCCGTCACGGAAATCGACTGGTACCGCTCGGCGGCGTCGCAGATGCCCGCCAGCAGCGTGCGGTCGCCGGCGCTGCACATGGTGGTCACCGGCTGGTTGAGGACCCAGGCGATGGCACGGTCGACGTCCCTCTGCACGGTGAACGGCTCGTACCAGGTGTTATGGGTCGGCTGTCGCCCGTTCCACGGTCCCTTCGCCGAGGCCTTGAGGACGTGGATACCGGCATCCTGTACCCGGCAAAGCCCGACGAGCGCTTCCCAATCCCGCCGGAATCCCGGCAGCGAGTAGAGGAATCGGTTGCCGGAAGTCATCACGGAGGCAAAGTCGAAACGGCCCAACGCCTCGGTGTGCGTTGCCGGCGACAACGGGCCGTGGCCGGTGATCCCGATGTGGCCCACCAAACCCTCACCCCGCGCGGCGAGAATCGCCTCCATCGAGCCACCAGGCGCAAAGCACTGCTCGAGGTCGTCAATCGTGCAGACGCCATGGAGTTGGTACAGGTCGAAGCGATCGCGCCCGAGCCGGTCGAGCGTGCGCAGCAGTGCCTCGCGCGCGCCCTCGCGCTCGCGCACCTCGGTCTTGCAGCCGATGAAGAGGTCCGGTTGGGGATGGCGCTTCAGGTAGTTGCCAAGGCGGACCTCGGCATCCGCGTACGTCGGCGCCACGTCAAAGTGGTTGATCCCCCGCCCCAGCGCTTCCTCAATGACCCGGTCTGCCTCGTCCTGTTCCAGCACGCCGATCGCATACGTTCCAAACGTCACGACCGTGCTCTCGTGCCCTGTTTTCCCCAGCCGTCTGGTCTCCATTGCATCCTCCATCGGCGTAGGCGTTAGGCGATAGGCGTTAGGCAACGCCTATCGCCTATCGCCTCTTCTCTCGTCACACGTCGTCCGGACGGATCGCGTCGGGCGGTTTCGGCTTGTAGACAATTCCGATACTGGCGTCGTAGGCCCGGCGCTTCGCCGGGTCGGCCAGTACCTCCTTGGCCGACAGGAGCTCGCGCATCCGATCCGTCGCGTCCACCGCTTTATAACGATCCGGGTGGTACTTCATCGCCAGCCGCTTGAACGCCGCCTCGATCACCTCCGGCTCCGCCGAGGGGTCGAGTTGAAGCGTCTGGTACAGAGTGCGGACCGGCGCCGCGCCGTTGCCGTTCCCTTCCACCCGCGGACCGGCCGGAATCCGGGCGACGTAGTCGGCAAGCTGGTCGGCGCTGATCATCCGCTGCTGGAGGTCGTCCTTCATCTCCGGCGGCAGGGCGAACCGCACCCCGCAGGCCCGGCACTCGAGAATCTGCTGTTGCCCCATCGGCAGCGCCGCGACGACGTAGAGGGTCAGTTTCCGTTTCGACTCGTAGACAGTGAAGACACCCTGGGTGCGGCATTTCGGACATTGCCCGACCACGTACCCTAGATGTGCGATGTCTTCCCGGCTGCCAAGGAACATCACCTGTCTCCCTCACCACCATTGCTGCGTCTACTGTACCGCACGGTGACGGAGGAGTGAGACACGAGGAGCGAGGACGCGCCGTCGTCTTCCACGCTCATCGCTCCTAATCGTCGGTCAGGACGATGACGCGGGCCGGCTCGGGGCCGGGATCGAGCGCGGCGCCGCGATAGCTGGGTGAGGGTGAAGCGACCGGGGGATTCCTTGGCGACCAGACCGGCGGACCCGCTTGGTCGCGGCTGGCATCGTAGATCAGATCGACTGCCTGCACCTGCCCGGCCCAGGCATCCGCCGGGATGACGTAGGATGCGCCGCGCCCATCTGCCGCGGGCAGGAAGAGCAGTGCGCCGTCGGCGGACCAGCTCGGATACGGGCTGACGCCGGAGCGGAGCGGGATCCGCGCATCCTCTTGGCCCGAGACGATGCGGACAATGTTCTCGCCCTCGACAAAAGCAAGGCGCGAACCGTCCGGCGACCAGACCGGGAACCCAATCTGCCAGGCGTCCGCCTCGATCTGCGTCAGCAGATCGCTCATGAGATCGAGGATGAAGATCTCGCTCGGATTCGGATCGGTCCAATCTCCGGGTAGGGTGAAGATCAGGAGCCGGTCATCAGCGGGCGACCAGGAGACGCGATAATCGTCGCGCACGCGGCCACGCGTCACGTTCGAGAGCTCTTTGGTCATCAGGTCCAGGAGATAGACGTCGCCGTCGCCATACTCCTGCCCACCAGTTGGTAGTTGGAACACCGAATAGCTGACGAACGCGATCCGGCGGCCGTCCGGCGACCAGGTAACCGAGCCGGCATGTTGCAGGCGATCGCCGGTCAGATCAGTCTCGACCGCACTCGCGACATCGACGACGTGGACCCCGATGCGCCCTTCGTCGAGCACATCGTTGTAGTCGGCGAAGCTGGTGAAGGCGATGCTCGTGCCGTCCGGGCTCCAACTCGGCCAACTTCCGCGGCCGAGCACGCGCGTTGCCAGTGCCCGCGGGTTCTGGCCGTCCCGATCGACGACGTAGAGCGTCCCACTGGAGGGACTGTCACCGGGCGTCCGCGAGAGGAAGGCGATCCGCTCCCGGTCGGGACTCCAAGTCGGCCAGGCGACCGGCACCTCGGCCGTCACCACCAACTCCTCGGTCCCATCGGGCGCGGCAATGTAGAGTTCGTTGCCGCGGGCGAAGACCAACGGCGCCCGCGTCTGTCGCACCTCGATCAGGCGAGTCGCTACCGCGTCGTCGGTCGGGTCGAGCGCGCTCAGCTCGACGAGCGCCGCTTCGGCGGCAATCCAATCGCGGCGGATCTCGGCGGCCAATGTCTCCTGGGCCAACTCGACGGCCCGCCCCTCGCGTGCCTGCTCGAGCAGCGCGGCGGCGTCTTCGTATCCCGGTACGGCGCGGGCCACGGGCAGCAGCCGCGCAATCGCTGCCGGATACTGCCCGTTCCCCAGCGCCGCCGATCCGTCGGCATAGGCTATCTGGTACGGCAGCAGCGCCTCCCGCGCCGCGACGTATTGGTCCGGCGCGTCCCGATAGTCACCGGCGGCTTCGAATGCGGCCTGCGCCGCCGAGTGGTCGCCCGCCGCCGCGGCCGCCGCGCCGCGCTCGTACGCCGCGGCTTGGTCGGAGAGCGTAGATCGATCATTCGCCACCGCGACCGCAACCCCGGTCAGCAGCACGACCAACGGCAACAGGGCCACCCCGAACCGCGCCAGCCGCCGCCGCGAGGAATACGCCCGCCGAATCGCCGCGGACCTCGCCCGCCGCGCGGCGTGGGGCATGTCCGCGCCGCAGGCGGCGCAGGTTGAAGCAGTCAGCGGGTTCGGCGAGGCGCAGGCAATGCAAAACATGGGACGACTCGCGCACTCTGGCAGTCAGAATATGCGTATCCTATCACGCCCTCCCGCACAATCCGCGCCAACCGAATCTCCGTGATCTCACGGATGGAGACGCCGCCCGCGCGTCCTACCCTGCATATGGCAATGATCGACCCGCGCGACTCCGTGCCTGGCAATGAACGTCGTTGGGAGCAGCAGGGAAAACCTCAGAGAGGATGACCGATACGATGGTTAACACAACGATGCGGTCCACTGTACGACGCGCGCACCGGCGCATCCATCGCGTCCCATTCGTTTTGGCGACCGTTCTTGTCATCCTAACATCGGCCGGGCTGGTCGCGGCCCGGCAGGCGGCGCGCTTCGACGACTCCCCCGCGACCGGCCACGCCCAGGTCGTCACCCAAGGCATCGCCGATCTGCCGGACGAGCCGGTCGTCTGGCGACTCGTCGAGCGGACGGCGGACGCCCGAGGAGCCGCGCGGTTCGGCGACCGCGTCCTGGGCTTCGTCCTCGCGACCGATGAACCCGTCCTCCTGACCGACGAGACGGCCAGCGGCCCGATCGACATTGCCCGCGTGGCGCCAGGCGAGGCGTATTTGGTGAAACCGGGCACGCGACAAATGCGGTCCAGCCTCACCGATCAGCCAGTGACCTACCTTGCCCTGGAACTGGTCCCGGCCTCAATCGCCGGCCAGGTTGGCAGCGGCACGATGCTGTACCAGACACCGCCGTTCGACCCGGCAACCGGTCAGCGCGACGTCGATCTGGTGCGCGATGTCCTTGCCTTCCAGGAGACGACGGTCATCCCTAACTCGGGACAACCGGTCGTCATCTTCGCCTCCGAAGGCGCGGTCGAGGTCGTGCCTTCCATCGGCAGGACGCGCACCCTGCAACCGGGCGAAGTCGGCATCTTCGAAGGCGAGCTAGCGCTCACCGCCCTGCCCGCCACCGGCGCGAACGCCAGCCGCATCCCGCTCGCCGCCTTCACCCAACCGCTCCACGCGGCCCAGGCGACCACGGGCGCCGCCTTCGTCGCTGGCGTCATCGGCCCGGAGATCCCACCGGTCCCCACACCCACGCCCGCGGCTGACACCCAGCAACCGCCGATCGAACAGGCGCCAGCCGCCACGCCGTCGGTGTCACCCACGGCCCCCTCCCGCCCAACAGAGCGCGACCCCGACGTCACGGCCACGACCGACCCCCCGGTTCGATCTACCGCAACCCCGCGGCCGCCCATCATCGTGATCCCGACGTTCAGGACCCCCACGCCGACCCCGGAGCCAGTACCGTAGGACGTGCGCGCGAGGGGAGCGGCCCTCACCGCGGCACTGCGCGCCATCCCTCTCCCTTGCGAGGGAGAGGGGTACGTTCGGCGCCGCGACTCCCACTCCCTCGCGCCCGACGACTGTCCTCTGGGTGCGGTCTGGGGGGTGAGGGCTGCTTCAATTGACCTAATCCTCAGGCGTCGCCTCCGGCTCGTCCTCGTCGCCGTGACCGTCGTGCTCATCCATCCCGTGGCGCCGCTGGTCACGCCTTTCCTCTCGCTGCTCGTCGGCAATCGCTTGCAATTCGGCGCGACTGTCAACCATGAATGCGCGCTCGTTGAACGTCGCCGTCTGTGCGCCGTCGGCCGCCGTCAGGATCACGGTCAGCTCGATCCCGGTCTCGGTCCGGGTCCTCAGCCTCGTGCTGAAGTGATTGGCGGCGCCATAGTCATTCGAAGCGGCGAGGTCTTGGCTCGCGCCGGGTTCGAGCGTGATCAGCTCTTCGATCGCAACGGTATTCGTGTGATGGCGATGGTCCATGATCACGGCCCGCACCCAAATTTCCTGCGCCGTCGATCCGGTGTTCGTCACGGTCAGTGCGTATTCGTCCCCCAAATGGGTCGCGGGTGAGGTCGCCCGCCAGAGGAAGCTGAACTCCCGGAGCTTCTCACGGAGCGCCTGGGAATCTTCGGGAGTCGCGTCCGCCGCGGCCTCTTGCGCGAATGCCTCGACGTCGCGCCAGCCAACAGCGCCAAAGAGCAGCGCCGAAGCGCCGCCGGCCATCAGGGTCCGGCGGCTTATCGCCGGAATCGGGTGTGCATGCCAGTGCATGGGTATCCTCCAGTGGCAGGTTCGTCGGGGCCGCCTCGGCGTCAGCGGCCTCTTGGCGCCTGACGCCTACGTTGGAGGATAGGAGGAGTTTGTAACCGGGCTGTAAACGACCGACTCTTGGCCCAGCCACCGCCGAGCCAGCCTCGGAGCAGATGCAATCGGGTCGAAGAGAACCGGAATCCGCTCTTCACCCCAGTAGCGACGCGGCGGGCCGAGCACGGTCATCTGCATGCCGGCCAAGCGATACAACCGAATCATCCCGACGGTGCTCACGCCAACCCAATGCCGGTACCCAAGGGCACGAACTTCCTGCCACGCTCGGCCGAGGGTCGCCAGCAGCACGCCATGACGCGGATCGCTGAACTCGGGCGCGACGGCGACGCGATCGATGTTCGCCACCCGACCGCATGGTTCGACCGTCACGTCAAAGGTCGCTTCGGTCGGCAAACGCTTACCCGGCGACGGCAATATGATGCGCGTGGTGGCGGCGAGTTGTTCACCGGCCCAGGCGACGACGTGGACGGCTCGATCGTCGTCCGCGTCCCGCTCCCGTCCGTCGGGGAAGGCGGCAGGGTCGGCCCAACCACGCGCCCTCACCACCCGGTACCGCAGGCGGTAGATGGCGTCGCGATCCGCGTCCGTCGCCAGCTCGGCGCGAACGCCATCCGCGGCGTCGAAGAAACGCAGCACGCACTCGTCGATCACCGCCAGCGCTGGCGCCAAGGCGGGATCGGCGCCGGGATCGCGCTCCGCTATTGGACGATTTCGCCGCAGGAAATGTAGAGACCAACGTTCTCGACGCTGTCGTGGACATTAATCGCGAACTCCCCGGCCGTCAGGTCGTCAAGCGACACCGGCACGGTCGTTACGCTCGATCCGTCCTCGGCCACCGAATCGAGCGGAAACGCCGGGTTCGGATCAAGGTTCTCGCAGGTGCCC
>JBOGUE010000647.1:0-13270 GCA_050695955.1 Thermomicrobiales bacterium
GGCCTAAATCCCGGCCGCGCGCGTAAGTGCTCGTTTCGTCAGCACCTTCACCAAATGCGAGCGGTATTCCGCCGATGCGTAGATATCGCCGTTGATCTCCAACCCATCGGCGGCTTTGTCCGCTGCCGCGGCGATGGCTTCAACACTAAGCGATTGCCCGGCGATCGCCTCTTCAGCCGCCTGCGCCCGCGTCGCTTTTGACGTCGCGCCCGTCACCGCGATCCGCGCCGACTGGCAAACGCCGCCGCTTTTCACGAGCACCACGGCAACCCCGACGACGGCGTAGCCAGAGGCTGGGTGGGCGTGCTTCTCATACGCCATCCCGATGTCGCCACTCCGCGCCGGAATGCTGATCTCGGTGATGATCTCGTCCGGATTGAGCGACGTCGTGAGCAGGTCGACGAAGAGATCGTCGGCCGCAATCGTGCGCTCGCCACCACTGCCGACCGCCGTCACACTCCCGCCAAGCGCGAGAATCACCGCGGGAAAGTCGGCCGCCGGGTCGGCATGAGCAAGCGATCCTCCGAGCGTACCTCGGGCACGGACGGCAGGGTCGCCGACGACGTTGGCCGCCTCCGCGATGATCGGTAGCGCGCTCGTCAATTCGGCGGAGTCCTCGATTTCCTGGTAGGTCGCTAGCGCACCGATCCGCACGCCGCCATCCGTCGTGATCGCCTTCAGTCCCTCGATGCGACCGAGATCGACTAAGGCGGACGGCGCGGCCAACCGCAGTTTCATGGCCGGCAACAGCGAGTGCCCGCCGGCAATTGCCTTCGCTTCCGGGTTCGCGCTCAACAACTGCACCGCCTCTTGGACGCTCGTCGGCCTGTGGTACTCGAACTGCGTGGGAAACACCTTGGTTGCACTCCTTCCTGGACGCACGAGGTTCGGCGTTCGGCGCAATGATCTCTGTCGACCGTTGAACGACGACCGGCTATTGTTCGTTGATCGTTCGCCAGACACGCTCAGGCGTCATCGGCATGTCGATGTGCCGTATGCCCAAATGCGAGACGGCGTCGATGACGGCGTTGGCGACGGCAGGCGTGGAGGCGATCGTTCCCGCCTCACCCGCGCCTTTGACGCCCATCGGGTTCGTCGGGGACAGCGTGACCGTGCGATCCAGTTCGTAGGTCGGCACCATGCTTGCCTTCGGGATCGCGTAGTCGCTGAGGGTGCCTGTCAAGAGTTGGCCGTCTTCGTCATAGTGGGCGCCCTCATAGAGCGCTTGCGCCAGCCCTTGAGCGATGCCGCCATGGATCTGCCCGTCGACGATCAGCGGGTTGACGACGTTGCCGACGTCGTCGACCGCGACGTATCGCTTCAGCTCAATCTGACCTGAGTCCTTGTCCACCTCGACGACACAGACGTGTGTGCCGAAGGGGAAGGTGCAGTTCGGCGGATCGTAGTACGTGGTTTCGTCGAGGAACGGTTCCATGCCCTCCGGTAAGTCGTAGCCGACGTGCGCCGCCAATGCAATCTCCTGAATCGTCTTGGCCGCGTCCGGCGCACCCTTGACGTGGGCCTTGCCGTCATCCCAGACGATATCCTCCTCAGCAGCCTCCAGCATGTGCGCGGCGAGGCGCTTCGCCTTCTCCTTGACCTTGGCGACGCTCTTGTAGATAGCCGTCCCGCCGACCGCGAGCGACCGGCTGCCGTAGGAACCGAAGCCGAACGGCGCCGACTGCGTGTCCGAGTGCTCAACCTCGATGTCGTCGTATGGCACGCCTAGTTCATCCGCGACGAGTTGCGCGAACGTTGTCTCGTGACCTTGGCCATGTGGCAGCGAGCCGGTCGTCACGACGACCTTGCCGGTCAAGTGAACTTTCACGTTGGCGCTTTCCCAGAGACCAGCGCCCCAACCTTCGCCCGGCAATCCGATCCACTTTGACGGCGCCACACCGCACACCTCGACGTACGAGGAGAGGCCGATGCCAAGCAACTTGCTGTCGTCCCGCTGGCGACGCTCCTCTTGATCCCGGCGCAGATCCTCGTAGCCGACCAGGGCTAGCGCCCGATCCAGCGCGGGCTCATAGTTGCCACTGTCGTACGGCAGCATTCCGATGCCGGTGTCGTACGGAAAATCCTCCGGTTGGATGAAATTCCTCCGTCGGACTTCGGCCGGGTCGACGCCAGTTGCATCCGCGACCAGATCGCAGGCGCGCTCGATCACATACGCCGCTTCGGGCCGTCCGGCGCCCCGGTAGGCGTCAACCATCGCCGTGTTCGTGTAAGTCGCGGTGACATGGCAATGGATGTGCGGGATCTTGTAACAGCCGGCCAGCATGCGACCGTAGAGGGTCGTCGGAATCCCGGCCGCGATCGTCGAGAAATACGCGCCGAGGTTAGCCCACGTTGTGACTTTCAGCGCCGAGATCGTGCCGTCTTTGCTCGCGCCGACTTCGACGTCGGTCACATGATCGCGCCCGTGCGTCGTGCTCAGGTAGTTCTCCGACCGATCTTCAACAAACTTGACCGGCCGCCCGCCGAGCTTCTTCGATAATGCGAGAACCAGCGGCATGTCGTAGTAAATGAAGATCTTGCTACCGAAGCCGCCGCCAACATCTGGAGCGATGACCCGAATCTTTTGCTCTGGCACGCCGAGGACGAAAGCCGCGAGCAGCAGCCGATGCACGTGCGGCGCCTGGGATGTTGCCCAAAGCGTGTATTCGCCGGTCGCCGGATCGTACCGGCCGATCGATCCCCGCGTTTCCATCGCGGTCGGGATTAGGCGCTGGTTGATGAGGTGTTGGCTGACGCGCACCTCCGACTCGTTCAGCGCCGCATTGACCGTCGCTTCATCCTTGCCACAGGTCCACCTCAAGGCGACGTTGTTGGGCGCTTCCTCGTGGAGCTGTGGCGCGCCCGCCTCTGTCGTAGCTTTCGCGTCGGTGACGACGGGCAACGCTTCGTAATCGATGACGATCGCCTCGAGTGCGTCTTCGGCCAAATAGCGATCGGTGGCAACAACCACGGCGACGGGATCGCCAACGTGATGCACTTCACTTGAGGCGAGTACGCGCGGCGTCACCGCATTGTTCTGCACGCCGGCCGCCTGCCAGGCGGCCGGCAAGGGATTAAGATCCTGAAAATCGTCGGCGGTATAGGCGCCGAGCACACCCGGCATGGCCGCGGCCGCACTGACGTCGATGCTGGAAATGCGGGCGTGGGCATAGGGCGACCGCAGGATTGCCGCGTGCGTCATGCCAATGAGCTTCACATCGTCGAGGAACGACCCCGCCCCGGCAATCAGTCGGGGATCCTCCCGGCGCTTGATCGGTTGTCCGACCATTTTCTGTGGCACGTCCAAGGTGGCGCTCATCGACGTCCTCCCTTGCGATATCAGTCGCCGATCGCCAGTCATGGCCGTTTTGCGCTTCGCGCAGCGTTCAGTGACACGATGACTGACGACTGACTTCAAGCGTCAGGCGTCTGGCGATTACCGGCTCATCTTGTCGGCCGCGTACTGGACCGACTTGACGATGTTCTGATAGCCGGTGCAGCGGCAGAGATTGCCTTCAAGAGCATGCCGGATCTCGAATTCCGATGGATTGGGGTTGCGATCGAGGAATGAAACGGCCGTCATGATCATGCCCGGCGTGCAAAAACCACACTGAAGACCATGCATTTCCCAGAACCCCTCTTGGACGGGGTGGAGCTGGCCATTCTGAGCCAATCCCTCGATCGTCGTGATCTCCGTTCCGTCGGCCTGGACGGCCAGAACCGTGCAGCTCTTTGCCGGCAGACCGTCAACATGGACGACACAGGCCCCGCACTGGCTGGTGTCGCATCCAACGTGGGTACCGGTCAATCCGAGCGTTTCGCGCAGGAAGTGCACGAGGAGCAGGCGCGGTTCCACCTCCGCCGAATGCGCCTGGCCATTCACCTTGACGTTGATCGTCACCGTCGCTGGTGCGGTCGTCGCGCTCGCCATTCTGGACCACTCTCCTTTCCGGATTGCACATGCCGGAACAAATGTCAGCCACCCACGCCGTGGCGGGTCCTAGCCTCGCACGCTGAACGGTTGAACCAGCCCAGACGAAATACAGACACATCCATCGTGGCCGCTCGTTGCATTGGCTGGTGAGGTGACAGACAGTGATGGAGAGATCCACCGTCCGTTGCCTCGTGGTCGGTTCGCTCGGCGTCGTGGCTCGCGATAGCGACCTGAGTATATCGCCGTGACACCGGCTTGTCTGTATGCGGGCATCATTATTACCGACCATCCTCAGCGTCACGTGGACAAACGGCCAGTGCCATAACCCGGATCGTTCTGCCAATCGTCCGCTGGGAGCCATTTTACGCACCGCCACCATCTCTACCACGAGCACCGCCGCCGAGCTGACGGCGAGATCCGTGCCAACGAACTCCGCCGGCGTGGCGCCCACGGAATCCCGGAAGCAGCATCGATTCCGCGTCGTTCACGCCGTTCAGCTATACCCGATCATCCGCCGATTATGGTTCGGCGCGATGGCGGCATCACTCGGCCAGTAGCTTCAGTCGATTGCACTCGTTTGGCTGACCCAGTTCACTAACGGACTCACCTTCTTTCGTCGGCGTGGCGATGGTCGTGGCCTTCGATGTGATTGCTTGGAGTTTCTCGCCAACAGACGGACGGCGCGGGTCGTCCGCGAATCGGCCTGATGGTTGGGCGTCGCGGCTGACTACACCGGCACGCGGGCCGTTGTCACCAGCGGCGCACTCCTGTCGTCCATCTTCGCCGTGGTGCTCGGCTGACGATTGCGCGAGTTGCGGGAACTATAGGGTCTTCAGGAGCCGGCATCTTCTTCTTGCGACACCTGCCGCATGATGAGTTCCTGCACAATCTCACGCGCTCGAACCTCTATGGCAGGCGCAACCTCAGTCCCAGCCGCTGCCACCGCTTGCAGCGCATGCGATACGTCCGCAACCGGCGGCCGCAGCGGCCCGACCCGCTTGCGGATTTCTTGCCGGTACCACGCTCCTAGCCGGCGACGGACTTGATTGACCGAGGGCGGTTGCTCCACGCCGGCTGCAATCCGGCCGATCAAATCGCGCAACTCGCGTCCGGTGATGGGCAGCCCGGCTACCTGCTCCACGGCAGCCCGCTGCGACCGCACGGTCCCGGCGTCGGCATTCCAAGCGAGAATTACGTCCCAGGCCGATTTCGCACGTTCGCCGCGCGACGTCGCCTCCTCCTGGACGGCTGTCACGTTGATCTCGATTGTGTCGTTGAAGACGAGGAGTGGCTTGACCACGTCGACCCAGCAACCGACCGCCGCGCGCGAAAGGCGGAAGTAGTACAGCCCTGCCAGCAGGCTTTCATCCAGCCGGACCGGCAACTGATCGACGTCGGCGAGCGCCGGCATGATCGGCGCCCCCTCCATCGAGCCGAAGAACTTCCGCGAGGAGACAGGCACGAGGACGACTTCGCACTCCTTTACCGTGACGCGGGTGATCCCCTGCCGGCGGCGAAGCATGAGGTGCGTCAACGCGTAATCCGGGCATAAGAACACGCCGGGTGCGATGTCGCATGCCGCCGGCAACTCGCCGATAACCGGCGTGAGGAGCGGCCCCAGACCCAGCAGGGCCTCGACCACCGCGGGGCTGACCTGTTTGGATCGGGCCGTTTCGACGGAGAATTTAGCGTCTGCCGCTTGGATCGTTGCCCGGCCGTCCCGAGTTCCTATGAGCAACAGATCTGGGTTTTGCAAGGCCCGCTTCGAGGCCGCGCGTTCGATCTCTGGCCGGTGGTCTAGTCGCGCCACTCGTTCCACGAGGAGCGGCGCCGCGACGTCGTCGGGTACGGGCATGCGGTATTCAGACCACTCCGCGGTCCATTCTGCGCACAGCTCCGCCCATCGTTTCCCGACAAGACCGCTCGCGCCACCGCGATCGGCCAGGCCCATCACGTCTCGATTCAAGACCGCGCTAACGAGGTCACCGCCCGGGACCAGCGGCGATCGCATGGTTGTGTCGTTGGCCACGCAACCTTCCAGTAAGAAATGCTTGACCGTGCGCGAGTCTTTATTCACGTCGCGCGCTGGCCAGACCGGATGGCAGACGATAGAAGCATACCAGCCCGATCCCCGTCGTTCGGTGCTACCATTCGCCGCATGGGTGGCGCCTCACAGCGATCATTGTCAACTCGAGCCGGCGCGACCGAGCAATCCGCTCTGGCGCCATCGCCGCTTGATCCGTTTCTTCGACAATTGCTGGTGTGGGCAGCCAGCGAGCCGCGAGGATTCTCGCAAGCAGCTGCCGCGACGGCCGCCGAAACATTCGAATGGCAACCCGCGTTCGCCGATGCCGTCTTTACGAGCGCGCGAGTTCGCGGCCTGATCGGACCTTACTTCGGGAAGGGAACGCGCGGCCGATCGTTGTGGCAGCTCTCGAAACGCGGTCTGACTTGGCTCGAAGCCAACCCACCCGCGGTCGAGTCAGTTCCGGGCGCCGCACAGTGATTCGGCGCTGTGAATGAAGAGTCAGCGCGAAGCCTGAGCATTGGATTCTTTTCCCTTCTCGCCGCGGCGGATCGTCGCCACGGCGACATCGTGTGTGGTGCAGGAGCGCACGAATGGTTGCAATGATTGCATCGAGCTTGATTGACGTTATCGCCGAGCGAGGCACGGCAACTGGAGCCGAGTTGGCAATCGCCACGCTGGAAGCGAACGGCGTTGAGGTCATCTTCGGTATACCCGGCGTACATACGCTTGCACTGTATGACGCTCTCGGTCGCTCCCGCATCCGCCACGTGCTCGCTCGACACGAGCAGGGCGCCGGATTCATGGCGGATGGATATGCGCGCGCTTCGGGCCACCCTGGTGTCGCGCTCGTCATTACCGGACCAGGTGTCACCAATATTGCAACTGCCGTGGGCGAGGCCTACACCGACTCGTCGCCTGTCTTCGTGCTCTCGTCTAACGTCCACCGGCCGTGGGTCGACGGAATGCGCGGCAGCTTGCATGACCTCAAGGATCAACTCGCCGTGATGCGCGCCGTCACTCAATGGAATACGCGAGTCGATCGCGCCAGCGATGTGGCGGGCGCGGTCTCTCATGGCTTCGCCCGGTTGTCCGCCGGCCGTTCGTTGCCCGTCCACGTGGAAATCCCCGTCGACGTGCTCGACGAGCCGGCACTCGACGTGAAGATTTCGGAGCCATCACGCGACCGGCGCCTACTGCCCGATCCTGTCCTATTGCGGCAGGCGGCCGATCGACTGAAGACCGCGCCCAAAACGGTCATTTACTGCGGCGGTGGAGCGGTCCAGGCGGCGGCCGGAGAGCACGTGCTGGCCCTGGCAGATCGCCTGGGAGCGCCGGTCGTCACGTCGATCATGGGCAAAGGGTCCGTGCCGGAAGACCATCCGCTCGTCCTCGGTAACTTGTGGAGTCCCGAAAACGCCGTTGATGAGCTTTTACAAGAGGCAGACTGCCTGCTGGTGGTCGGCTCGAAACTGGGCGCGCAGGCAACATCCGATTTCCAGATGCGATTCCCCCACGAGCTGATCCGAATCGACGTCGATCCACGCGAGTTGACACTCAACGCGCGACCGACGCTTAGCATCCTGGGAGACGCCGCGCTGGCCGTTGAAGACATCGCTTCGCTGCTCGCAGGCGAACAGGTGTGGCGATCTGGATTCGACGTCGAAACCATCGCCACGGCCCGCAAGAGGGCGCAAGCAGGAGCATTCGGCGCGCATCGGCGGGATTATGTCGACGCGCTCCGTCGCGCCATTCCGCGCGGCGGCATCGCGTCATTTGACATGACCATGATGAGCTACGTCGCCTGCGGGCTCTATCCGGTCTACGAACCACGGACCTTCATGTTCCCGTCGGGCTTCGGCACGCTCGGCTTTTCCCTGCCAATCGCCATCGGCGCGAAGGTCGCTCGCCCGGACGCCGCGGTCGTCTGCATCGTCGGCGATGGCGGGTTCCAGTTCACCATGGCCGAGCTGGCGACTGCCATCCAGTTCCATCTGGGCATCCCAATCGTGATTTTCAACGACTCCACCTACTCTGCCGTCAAAGAAGCGCAGGTCCGCGAGCGTGATGGCCGTTCCATGGCAGTGGATCTCGTGAATCCCGATTATGTCGACTTGGCGAGGGCATACGGCGTCCCGGCAGAACGCCCGGATAGCCCTCAAACTCTGGAAGACGCGATTGTGCGGGCGCTCGACCGCGACGTGCCGACGATCATCGACGTGCCCATCGATCCCTGGGTGACATGACCGCCGTGGTCAGACCGGCGCTTCGTGTTCTCGCTTGGGCGAAAGACGGTAGATCAGGCGAGCCGGCAACACCACAAAGAGCAGGGAGAGGAAACCTAGCGCGACGCAACAGCGTGCGGTCCAGACCCAGGCGTCGGCGGCATAGGTGAGCTCGATCCGTGCCTCCCCGCTTGGTACGGGGACAGTCATATAGCCGTCGTCCGTCTGCGTGATCGTTGCCGCCTCGCCATTGACCGTCGCCCGCCAACGCGGAAACCAGTTTCGGCGCACGATCGCCACGCCTCCGTCGCTCACACCGGTTGCTGTGATCCACTGCCCGGAAACGGTGGACCCGGTCGCATTGCCGCCACCAAGGGTCACCACGGTCGTCGGATCCTGCACCACGTAGGCGTCGTAGACACCAGAGTGAACACGTTGGAGCAGTGGCGAAGCGGCAGCACCAGGCTTCGCCGTTCCGGTGACAATGATCGAACCGATGCCATGGCGTCGCAGGTATTCCGCATCGAGCGCCGAGACATCAATCGGGTAAGCGTGCTCGACCAGCGGGTTGTAGTCGCCATAGTGCTTGGTCTGCCAGTACCAAAGCCAGTCGTCGTAGTAGAAAGGCCGGTCGCTCCAAGAGGGCGCCCAAAGTTGGTCGTGCCAGGAGACGGTCGTGCCAAGAATGAGCACGGCAGTGCCCTCGACGGCTTCGCGATCCGCCAGTCGCACCGCCTCCTCCAGATCGGCGATGGCCGGGTCGGCGGCTGAGGCAATCGGATAGAGGCCCCGGTCACTCTCCGGTATAAATGATGGCGGCGCGACGACGTATATCAGCACGACCAGTCCGCTGGCGGCGACCAGTCCGCCGTCGACGACGAATCGTCGCCAGATGGCCCATCGTTGACCCATCCAACGCAATCCGTCGTGGACGGCGACGGCCGCAAGGTAGAGCGTGATTAAGCGCTGGAAAGGCATCAGGCGCGTCAGCTCAAGCTGGTCCACGGCCCCTTCGAACACCGAGCCGGTGGCCAACATCGCTGTCAACAAGGCATAGATTAACAACGAGAGTGCGGCCGCCCGTGTGTGGACCCGACCAGGAATCGCTAGCCCCAACAGGAGGCCGGCAATCCCGGCGACAAAAATAGGCCCTGAAACGGCCTGGATCGAGGAATCGAGGAACGCCGAGGCATCCTCATAGCGCTGGTAATGGACGAAATAGTAGAGGTCATCGAACCTTAGAAGTGCGAACAGCTCGGGCGCCGCCAGCATTGCGGCCACGCCGCCAACCAGCGCGAGCTTGCGTATCAACGTGCCAAACATTGGCCCGGTGGATGGTCGCTCTGCTGCAACCGCGAGAACCGCGGCGAGTCCGACGACCGCTAGCGGCACGAAGCCGCGAGGATTGCAATAGATGGCAGCCGCCGCTGATGCGACCGCCAGCGCCGCATGCTGCCGGCTGCCGTCCTTAAGATAGGAGACCAATCCGGCCAATGTGAAGAGCGGCAGGACGTGGCCGGCGACATTTGTGATGAGACCCCAGCTCACCAGCTCGTGATAGCCTCCAGACCACCACCAGCCATTGACGCTGACATGTACCGCGGTCGCGACCAGCGCAACGCCCGGTGAGAGTCGATCGCGCCGCGTGATGAGGAGGAATCCAAGCATTGGCAAGAGGAAGATGACAGCAACCGCGACCTTGTGGACGTATGCCATCGGCAACTGGCCAAGGAAACCAGTCCACAGGGCAACCTCGAGCCACGCAACGCCCAGCGGGTAGAACTCGACCGGATAGCCGCCTTGATGATGACCGATCCAGCGAAGCCACTCGCCGTCGGCCAGCGACCGGCGGAGCGTTTCAGCCCGTGAAGCGTGAAACGGATGATCGACCGTCGCGTACGTATCCGGCAGTCGGATTCGCACGCTGTCCGTCGTCGTGACCCATGTCCAGACATCGAAGAGATCGAGGCGATATGCAACCCAGAGCGCAAGGACGACGAAGAGAGCAAGCCACCACTGGGTGGCAAGCCTGCCCGCCTCTCTCTGGCCGGACGGCAGGTCGATCGATTTCAAATCTGCCGAGGCGCGCCTCGGTCTCAATCGCTGCTTTCTGGTGCGTCGAGCACGGTTTTGCCGTCGCGGAGGGCAGACGGGGTCCTCGTGGTAGCCGCCTCTGGAGAGCGCGCCGCAAGCGCAATCAAGATGGCAACGAACGAGCCGATCAAGGTCGCCGCGATTGCAACGACGTAGAGAACCTTGAGGAAGATTTGCCGGCTGACGTCCGGCAGATCGTCGGTCATCCCCGTCCAAACATCGGCCACACGCATAGTTCTTTCGAATCCGTCCGCATGGACCGTCACCCGCCCGAGGAGGAGGAACCCGACGAGCGCTACGACGATCGCCAACCAGATAGCAATCGTCGATGTCTCGAGTGTGAGAATGTCACTGACGCGAGGCGACGCGTCAATTATGCGCTGCTGCTGAGGAGCGTCGCCGTCGATGGGCTGGCTGTCGTCGATAGATTGATTGTCGCGATCCATCAACTCGTTTGCCCTACCCGCGCGATGGACGGTCTGACATGGAGCCACGCCGACCACTGGTTAGCCGCGCGCGGCCCCGGCGGCCTCTCGCACCCGCTTGATCTCGTGATATTCCTCTTCAGCATTAACCTGTTCGAGATCATGGTGCTCACCGAGGATATTCTTCGCCGCCAGCATGCCGGTTTCGATCGAGTGATCCGTATTGTTATACCGGAATGAGCCACCGCGACCGATATACTGCAAATTCTGGAACCCGTGGATGAAGTCCTTGATCTTGGTCAGTGGCTCCTCGTACCCGACGACGTAAGAGGGGTAAGCTTTTGGCGCACGCACGGTGAAGCCACCGATCACCTCGTCACGGCTGATGAAGCCCATATCCTCGACCAAATGCTTCACCGTCTGCTCGACGAGCTGCTCTTCGGTCATGCCCCAGACGTCATCGCCGATCGAACAGAAGTATTCGACCACGAGCGACGTATAGCCGTCGCTCGGGACCATCGCCGGGCTCCAGTTTTTCGGTTCATGGAATCGCCCAAAGAGGATGTTTCGGTCGTGGACGTAGAGCCAGGTGTCGTGCGTCACCTGCTTCTTCTTGAGCATCAAGTTGACGGTGATGATATCCCGGAAAATGAGGCTGTCCGCCGCTTTGAGAACATCTGCCGGTGCGGCCGGTTCCATAATCTTGGCCAGGATCGTCATCGGAATCGACGAAATGAAGTTCGCCGCCTCGATCCGCTCGCGCCCACTTTCGGTGCCGACCGTGACCGCGGTGATCCGGTTGCCTTCGCGGTGGATCTTCTCCACGCCGACGCCGAGTCGAATCTCATTGCCCGATTGTGCGATGGCATCGGCCATGCGCTCCGAAAAGCGCCCGAATCCGCCCCGCGGATACATGAACTCGTCGATCAGGCTGACGACCTTCCCCTTGGAGGGCACGATCGCGTCCTTCACGGCGGTCCAAAGTGACATACCCTTCGTACGCTGAGTGGCCCAATCGCCGCTCATCTGGCCGCAGGGCAATCCCCAAACTTTTTCTGAATAGCGCTGAAAGAAGAGTTCATAGAGGGTTGGGCCGTACTGGTCGATGAAGGCATCCTCCAACGACACGATTTCCGGTGGTCGAACCTTGTGCAACGCCCGTGTCCTGCCGAAATCGGCCATGGCCTTGGCAGATACGACCGGACCGATCGCCTTCAACGCATTCGAGATCTTGAGCGGATAGTCGACGTACTTGCCGTCGAAAAAAATCCGGCTGATGCGGTTGACCCAAAGCAGTTCATCGGCAACGACCTCCCGAAAGAGGTCGTTCAGCTCATCGTTTTTCGTGAACCAGCGGTGACCGCCGATATCGAACTTGAACTCGCCGTGCTCGGTCTGGTGGCGAATGGTCCGCGCCAAGCCCCCGACAAACGGGGCCTTCTCCACGACGACGGCCGGACTGCTCGCCTTGCTGAGGACGTAGGCCGAGCAGAGACCGGCCGGTCCGGCGCCCATGACCAGCGTCAGCTTGTCAGGCGAAACAGGGCGAGCAATGCCGTTGGAGGGAGTGTGCATCGAAAGAGGGTCCTTCCTCAGAGCGGCGAACGCCGCAAAGCTCTGGAGCGGCGTTGGCTAACCGCAACCGCGGAACAGGCGCGCCAGATCGCTCGTCAGGACGCCCAAACACGACGGCGCGCCGGATCGGTCGGTGCGCAACGCCGTACTGTATACCACTGGCACGCTCCACCTGCCACCGCGAACGGAAAACTGACCGCGCTCTCCGCGCAGGTGGTCACAGGCGACAAGGCTGGTAGGCGACGTTCACGTGGCTTCGCCAACGCGATGCCCGAACCTGCGTTCGATGGGTCTTGCATGAATCGTGCCTCCCACCATCAGACGCAGCAGCGGTCAGTACGATCACTCCCGCCAAGTGATCGTGTTGTTGAGGGCAAAATTCCACACCGCGGCCACACCAGCGCCAATCAGATTTGCCAGGAGGTAATGCAAGCCCGTTTGCTCGACCAGCAGCGCTAGCACGCCGTAATTGATCAACAGCCCACCGGAGTTGATCGGGACGTACATCAACAGACGATGGACGATAGGACCGCTCCCACGATCGTGCCAGGTCCAGATCTCGTTGAGCAGAAACGTTACGACCATCGATATGAAGATTGCGACAGGGGAGGCGATGTGAAGGGAGAGGTCAGCCCCGTCCCGGAATGCGAAGAGCATCGCCTGGTTGACGGCCAACCCAACCGAACCGACAACGACGAACTTCTGAAACCGTTGCGCAAGGGTCCATAGGCGGATGGCCGGTTGAGGCCAGCTCTCCGTCGACATCATGTCGAGTTGTACGCCTCCAAAATGCGGGCCTCAGGGGTGCGGGCTGAGGCAGCGAGGGGCCGCGTCATGCCGCAAGCCCGGCCAAACAATACCACGCCATACGAGCGTGGGGGTTTCCCGTGAATGACCAAGTGCCCGACCTGACACAAGGATCACCGCTCGCACGCAAGATCAACGCCACGCCGTATCGGCGACCTACGTCGTTTCGGCCACGGTGCTCATG
>JBOGUE010000648.1:0-8840 GCA_050695955.1 Thermomicrobiales bacterium
GTCCACGGACCGCTCCGCTCCGATTCGAGCGTCAGATACGCGACGTAGTCCTTGTGGAAGTACGCATTGACGTTGCCGAAGCCGTCGGCCTCGTAGTCGGAGCCGAGCGGATACTCACCCGCGTCGTCGCCGACCGGGTCGCCCCACTCCGCCTCCCACGTATCCCGCGGGCTGCCGAAGCGACCGTCAAGCGGGCTCGGACCGTCGTCTTCCGGCTCGTCCGTCGGTTCTTCGGTCGGCTCATCGGCCGGATCCTCCGGGTCGTCGCTGTCGCGCCGCCCCGGCAGACCGCCATTGTCATCCTCCGGCTCCTCGGCCGGATCCTCCGCGGGCTCGTCGGTTCCACCGCGGGACGGCAGCTCGTCACAGGCAATGCCGTCGCCGTCCGGGTCGAGCTCCTCCTCGATATCCGCATCGCGGGTCGTGTCGAGCACGACCTGCGCGCCTTCCTGGGTCGCGAAGTCGTCACAAGTGACGTCCGCACCCTGGGCCCCCGCCACAACCGGCGTCAGCAGCGCCAAGACCAAGGCGATAAACACCGCCACACGAAGCATCGGTCGACGCATAACTGGGATCCTCCCCGTCCAGCAGATCTCATCACGGTGGCCCCTACCACCGCTCTGTTCGAGCCTATCAGCAAAGTGACGTCAGCAATCGCAGAAAGGGTCCCCCATTCGATCTCCTATCTGAATAGTGTCATGACTTTCCTGTGGCCACGGTTACATCATCCGATATCTCGCGAGAACGTATATCGCGCCTATGACGTATTCTCCACCTACCGGTAGCGTCTGGCGTCGCTCACGCTACGTCGAACGACGTACGATCTGCGTAGGCTACGCCACACACCGTTGTTCCGACTGCCTCCGTCATTCCGACCGCGGGGAGGAATCTCACACGTGAGTCCGACGACGCACGAGATTCCTCGCGGGCTCGGAATGACGAGATAAGGGCTCGGAACGACAGGAAGAAACCGCGCTATCTCGCCGCCGCAACCGCCCGCCGAATCGGCGTCACCCACTCGGCGTACCGGCTTGGGCGCCCCCGGACGATGTCGAAGAAAATCTCCCGCAGCCGGCTCGTGATCGGCCCCGGCACCGCTTCGCCGATGGGACGACCGTCAATCGCGGCAATCGGCGCAATCTGCACCCCTGTGCCACAGAAGAACGCCTCGTCGGCGATATAAACCTCGGAGCGGTCGATCTCCCGCTGTTCGGTTGGGATCCCCTCGTCCTGCGCAAACTGCAAGAACGACCGGCGGGTGATCCCTTCCAGGATGTCGCTGGTGACCGGCGCCGTAATCAGCGTGCCGTTGCGCACCATGAAGAGATTGCAACCGCTCCCCTCGGCGATCTTGCCGGCCGAGTTGAGCAGAATCGCCTCGTCCGCCCCCTTCTCCTCGGCCTCATCCTTGGCAAACGCCGAGTTGATATAGGCCCCGGTGATCTTGCCCCGACCGGGGATGGCGTTGTCCGGCACGCGCATCCAGGAGGAGATAATCGCCTTCACCCCGCTCGACGTGTCGAGGTAGTCCCCGAGCGAGAGCATATAGATCGCCAGTTCGTCCCCAATGCCGCGCAGGCGCGGCGTCAGTTGGAGCGCCGGCTTGTAGACGAACGGCCGGACATAGACGTCGCCCGTCGGCGCATTGCGCTCCATCAAGGACGTGACGATCCGCGCGAAGCCGTCGCGGTCAAACGGCAACTCGGCGCGGAGGAGCTTGGCGGAATTGAGGAATCGCGCCGCGTGGTCGGGCAAGCGAAAGATGTTGATCGTCTCCCCATCGGCGTCGAGATACCCCCGAATCCCGGCAAACGCCCCGGTGCCGTACTGGAGCGCATGCGTGGCGATGCTGATCTTGGCATCGGCGAACGGCACGATCTGCCCCTCGAAAAAGGCGTACTCCAGCATCGGCGCTTTCATCGTCTCAACCCCTCCTGCATGAATGCGCAAACCGGGACATGCTTGGGAATGCGAACCTCCGCCCCGGCCGGTATTCCAGCAGGGAGGCGGCCCCATCGAACCGTTGTCTGCCGCGGGATTATCGCACAGCCGCTTAACCGAGCCATCCGTAGATGACCACGCTGCATTCACTGTGCAGTAAGCATGTAGGGGCAGATCCACGTGTCTGTCTTGGTTCGAAGCAGCGTGCCATCGGCTTCTGGATGCGGGCACGCACGGCGACGTGCCCTACCTCACAATAGACCTCCTTTCCATCAGCTCTTCGATGGTCTACTCCAAAACGAAATGACGGAACGCCTCCGCGTACTCCACCGGTGGATCGGCCTGCGCGCCGCCGTCCTTCGCCCATTCGCGGATCACGCCCTCGAATTCCCAATCGCCCATCTGGCTCGCGTGCGCTCGCAACGCCTCGATCTTCGTGTCGAAGTACGCCGAGATGTCGACGTAGAGGTCCGCCGAATTAGTCCCAGCCAAATAGACCTCGGTCACCTTGTGTGGCTCCAGCCCTTCGGCCAAGAGTTCCGGGAAGGTGCGGCGGTCGCGCGCGGCCGGGAAGATGGCATCGAGGGTGACGTCGCCGGTGACCCGGTGATCCGGGTGATTGAAGTAGTTCTTGCTCGCCCATCGCACCGTCGGGTCGAACGTGACGACGGCGTCGGGCCGCAGGCGGCGAATCACGCGGGTCAGCTCCCGCCGCAGACTGATGTCGTTGACCAGCATCGCGTCCTCGTGATGCAAGAAGATGACATCCTTGACCCCGAGGACGGCGCAGGCGGCGCGCTGCTCCGCCTCGCGGATGGCGACAAGCTGCTCGGTGGTCAGCTCGCGGTCGTCGCTCCCCTTATCACCGCTGGTGAGCAAAACGTACGTCACCTCATGTCCCTCGGCCACCCATCGCGCCACCGCGCCGCCGCAGAGAAATTCCGCATCGTCCGGATGCGGAAAGATCACGGCGATCTTCTTCGGTCCCGCCGGGGCCGCCGCTTCGGTCGCGCCGTTCGGTCCAGGCTGCTGCTCTTCCTCAAATGGCATTGCTTCACTTCTCCGTCCATCAGTAAGGTCGTAGACTGCGACCTGCTGGTCATGTGTGCGATTGTGCGCCAATCACCGTCGATGGCACAATCGCCCAGATGTCTAGCAACTCAACGCGCCAACCTGTCCTGGGTGAAATCGTGAAGGTGAATCTCCTGTCATGGCATGTGCGATAGAGATCATGGCAATCGGCCACGAACCGCCCAGGGAACGGCTCGATCCCCGTGCCCTCACCCTCTGGCGTGCCTCCGCCGCCATCGACGGAGCGATCTTCGTCACCGTCGCGGCCGGCGCCGGCGCTGTGCTCCGGTGGCAGGACTTTCCCCTTTGGTTGGTCGTGTTGCCGGTCCTCGTCGTCCTCGCAATCACCATTCCCGCCGCGATCTGGGCGCCAGCGCTCCGCTGGCGGCATTGGCGCTACGAAGTCCGCGACCTGGAAGTCGACCTCCAGCACGGCTGGTGGACGAACACCCGCACACTCGTGCCCATGATCCGCATCCAGCACGTCGACACGAAACGCGGTCCGCTCGAGCGCCGGTTCGGCCTCGCCAGTGTTGTCCTCTACACCGCCGCTGGCTCCCGCGAGATCCCCGCCCTGGCGCTCGACGTCGCCGGCGCCGTCCGTGACCGCATCGCCTCCCTGGCGAACGTGCAGGAGGAACTATGAGGCGTTAGGCACGAGGCGTTAGGCGTTAGGAGCTTCCCTTTCCGCGATCGGGGCCGTCTCCCCTAACGCCTAACGCCTAACGCCTAACGCCTCGTGCCTGATGACCAAACGTCTCCACCCGGCCTACATCGTGACGAGCGCGATCACGACCCTGCGCAACCTGGCAGTGCCGCTGCTGATCGTCCTCGTCTCCGGCGGCGGGATCAGGGAGATCCTGAGCTACGTCGGCATCGTCGCCATCGTCATCGTCGGCGTCGCGTCGCGGACCTTCGCGTGGTGGCGCTTCACCTACGAGGTGACCGAGCGCGAGCTGCGGGTGCATTCCGGCGTGCTCTCACGTCACGAACGGGCACTGCCGCTCGAACGCATCCACGCCGTAGACGTCAACGAAGGCGTGCTTGAGCGCCTATTAGGCGTGGTTCGGGTCAAGGTCGAGACCGCGGCCGGTGGTGGCGCCGGCAGCGACGTGTCGCTAGACGCGCTCTCCCGTGCGGAGGCGGCCGACCTCCGCGCGCAACTCCTGGCCGCGCGCCGCCCGGCCGACGTCGACGCCACCGAAGAGGTCGTCCAACCGGCCGCGACAGAGCCGATCCTACGGCTCTCGACCGGCCGTCTCCTGGCGGCGGGCGCGACCTCCGGCCGGATCGGTCCCGCCCTTGCCATCCTCGCCGGCGCCTTCCAATTCGCCGACGACATCCTCGGTGAACGAATCTGGGGACGCGTGATCAGCGCCGGCAACGACGCCTCGTTCCAGGGTATCGTCGCGCTCCTGGTCGTGGCTGCCGCCGGCGCCTGGCTGCTGGCAATCGGCAGCATGGTGCTCACCTTCGGCAGGTTCGAGCTGCGGCGCGACGGCGACCGCCTGCTGATCAGCCACGGCTTGCTCGAGCGGCGGCGCAGCACCATCCCACTGGCGCGAGTGCAGGCCGTAACGATCAGCGAAGGGATGCTGCGCCAACCCTTCGGCCTCGCTTCGGTGCGGATCGAAAGCGCCGGCTACGGCAAGGACACCGCCGAGTCGGGCGTCCTCGCCCCGATCATCCACGTCACGGAGCTGTACAACCTCCTCACGCGCGCCTGCCCAACCCACGCGGTCGACCTCAGCCGGATCGCCCTCTCACGTCCACCCGCCCGCGCCCGCCGGCGATACATCTCGTCCGAGATCCTGGCGAATCTGCCACTGCCGGTCATCGCCGTCATCGCGGCGGCGTTCATCCCGCGTATCCCCTGGTGGTGGGGCCTCGCCGGACTGGTCCTCGTCGTCGTGGGCGGCATCTTTGGCCTGCTGCGCTTCCGCGACGCCGGTTGGGCGCTCGACGACGGCGACCACCTCATCGTGCGCGAACGTCCAGTCGCGCGTGTGACCGCAATCGCCGAGCGGCGACGGCTGCAACTGCGCGCGGTCAGCCAAGACCGGTTGCAACGGCGCGCGGCGCTCGCCACCTTCGAGGCCGCTGTCGCCTCGGGCGGCGCCGGCGGCCTCCTGCGCCTCCGCCACCTCGACGAAGCCGCCGCCTCCGACCTGCTCGGCCGGCTCCGTCCACGTTCGCGCTCCACTCGACCAGATGGTGCCTTGACAGCGAACGACCGCGCCTACGACAGTACCCCACGGATCGACGGCGATCCGACACAGGACGAGGAGGCGAGGACAGCCCCTTGGCAATGACATCCTCACGCGGCCGGCGACGCCGCCGGCGCCAGGTGATGTGACCATGCCGACGAATCAATCCGATCAACCCAATTCCATTCCCCGCGAGGATATGCCGGCCATCCCGCGCGTCTCCCACGCCATGGAGGACTACCTGAAGGCGATTTACCGCCTCCAGGAGCACCAAGGGCAGGCAACGACCCAACGACTTGCCGACGAGCTGAACGTCACCGGGCCGTCGGTGACGAACATGGTCAAACGGCTCGACGAGATGCGCCTCCTGCGCCACACGCGCTACCACGGCGTCGAGCTCACCGAAGCCGGGCGGAACGTTGCGCTTGAAGTCATCCGCCACCACCGGCTGCTGGAGCTCTACCTGGCCGAAACGCTCGGCTATGCCTGGGATCAAGTCCACGAGGAGGCCGAGCGCCTGGAGCACCACGTCAGCGACGAGTTGGAGGCGCGGTTGGACTCCGCCCTCGGCTTCCCCACCGTCGATCCCCACGGCGACCCGATCCCCAGCCGGGAAGGCGAAATCGCCGCCATCCCTGGCACGCTCCTTCTCGACGTCGAGGCCGGCGACGGCGGCACGGTGATGCGCGTCTCCGACCGCGACCCCGAGCAACTCCGTTACCTCGGCGGCCTCGGACTCTACCCCGGCGTCGTCGTCACGGTCGTCGAGCGTTTGCCCTTTGAAGGACCCCTGAGAATCAGCGTCGGCGACCAGGAGCACATCATCGGCCGCCCCCTCGCCGCCGCCGTCCACGTCGGCAAAGAGCGAGACTCTAACGCCTAACGCCTAACGCCTAACGCCTAGGAGATACGTATGGTTGACGGCACCCTCACCCTCGCACCCTTCTACGCGGGCTGGGTCCGCTACCAGGGACTGCTGAGCGACAGCATCAGCCAGCTCACCGGCGAGCACCTCGCCCGCACGGCCGCGCCGCACCTGCGCCCGGCCTGGGTATTGGCAGCCCACATCATCGCGGCCCGCGCCTACTGGTTCCACCATGTCCTCGGCGAAGGCGATCCCGCAATCGCCCCCTTGCGAACCTGGGACGACGACGGCATGCCCCAACGCACCGCCGCCGAGTTGATCGACGGTCTCACCCAGACCTGGGCGCTCATCCGCGACGGCCTCGACCGCTGGCCCCCGATGATGCTCGCCGACGAATTCACCACCCCCCGCGGCGCCGTCGTCACCCGCCAGTGGGTCATCTGGCACGTCATCGAGCACGACCTCCACCACGGCGGCGAGCTCTTCTTCACCCTCGGCGTGCACGGTCGGCCAACGCCGGATTTGTAGCGGGCGGCGGCGGCCTATGGGCGGCTAGTAATCCCTCCGCACAACTCGAGACTGCCAACGCAGTGGGGCAGGCCCCCGGTCGATGGGACGCAGCAGAACTCGTCCGCCTCGCAACAGTCGAATCCGCAACTGAACCCACCGGCGGGCAAGCAACCCCCACCGCGGCACCCCGAAGCGGCGGGACAACAAAGCGCCCCGCAACAAACCTCTCCGCTGGTGCAGCATTCGTCGAACCCGCACGGATCAGTTCCACCGGAGCATGGCTCCCGGCAGAAACTGGGGAAGCGGCGGAAACAGAAGCCGCTCACGCGGTCTTCGTCGCTGCCACAACCCAGACCATCGTCGCACGGCGGGCACTCCGGACCACCGCGGTCGACGCCGGACTCGAGTCCGTTCTGGAACCCGTCGCTGCAACTCGGGTCGCCGCAGACAAAGTCCCCGCCCACCCCGCAGAAGTTGCTCTGGCAGTCACTGTCGTTGAAGCAGGCACTCCCGTTCGCACACCGCGGGCAGTCGGGACCGCCGCAGTCGATATCGGTCTCATCGCCGTTGAGAACCCCGTCGGTGCAGTTCGCGACGGGTCGGCAGACGTTGGCATCGCAGTTCCCGCTCTGGCAGTCGCCGTTGATGAAGCAGGTTTGCCCTTCGGCACAGCCCGGACAATCCGGACCGCCGCAATCGATATCGGCCTCGGCCCCGTTGTGGATGCCGTCGGTGCAAGTTTGCGGCCGGCAGACGTCGAACGGGTTGCAGAAGTCGCTCACGCAGTCCGCATCGTCGATGCATTGCCGCCCATCGGCGCAAAGCGGGCAGTCCGCGCCGCCGCAATCCACGTCCGACTCGTCGCCGTTCAAAACCCCATCCGAGCAGGTCGCCACCCGGCAGGTCCCACCTTGGCAGACCCCGCTGTCGCAGTCCCGGTTGCTCAAACACGCCTGACCGTCGCACTGAGGGCAGACACCGCCACCGCGGTCGATTCCGGTCTCGGCCCCATCCTGCACCACATTGAAGCAGCTCTCCGTGAACCCGCGGAGGCCGCTTGCACCGCAAGATCCGCTCAGACAGTCGCTATTCGTCAGGCAGCGACGTGCACCCGGCGCGGACGGGCACAGCGGGCAATCCGGGCCGCCGCAGTCGACATCGGTCTCGGCGCCGTTCTTGATCCCATCGGTGCAGGTCGCCTGGCAGACCCCGTTCTGGCAGTTCCCGCTCTGGCAGTCGCCGACCGTGCACGCCTCGCCATCGCATTGCGGGCAGGTAGGGCCACCGCAGTCGACTCCCGTCTCGGCGCCATCCTGAGCCTGATTGAAGCACGTCAGCGCAAACCCGCGGATGCCGTTGCCGCCGCAGTTCCCGCTTTGGCAATCGCCGTCCTGCTGACACCGGAAGTCATCGGGAATCGACGGGCAGGCTGGGCACCCCCCGCCGCCGGCTCCGTCACAGGCGGCCCGCCCGCAGATGGGTCGGCAAGCGCCCGCGCTGCACGTCTCGCAGAAGAGATCGCAAGCGTTGCCACATCCCCCGCGGTGCAGAATGTCAGACTGGAGACTGACACAGGCGCCGTTGCAGAATGTTTGCCCAGCCGGACACGACGATCCCTGACACTGACCATTCACACATGGAACGCCGCTCGGACAGGCGTTGTCGCACGCGCCACAATGGCGGCGGTCGTTCAGAGGATCGACGCACCGCGTGTCGCAGATGATCCCGCCACCGGAGCAGCCGCGGGCCCCGGCGATACATGCCGTCCCCCCGACGCAGCGGGCGCCGCGGGTGCCGCAGTGGACGCGACTGGTCAGCGTATCGACGCATCGGCCATCGCAGATCGTCTGTCCGCCTGGGCACACGCACGCACCGCCCTGGCACGCGGCCCCCGACGCACAGCGAACACCGCACGCGCCGCAGTTGCGCCGGTCGTTCTGGAGGTCCACGCAGCGACTGCCGCACGGGGCCTCTGGAGCGACGCACGCCTGGGCAGCTACATCCGTCGTTGCCCGCCGGCCGCCGGCCAATGCCGCGGTCAGCCCGCCGCCGAGCAGCCGGAGCGCCTGCCGCCGCGAGAGGCCGCGCGACACGCGGCGCGCAAGGTCATCAAAGCGCTACCCATCCATTTCGTCTCTCCGGGGCCGGTGTCGTCGAACGACAAGCTCGGTCAACCGTGCCGCCGGTCGGCCTTACCGGGCACGACACCATGGTGCGCTCCCCCCGTCCGCCGCGCGTATCGGGCG
>JBOGUE010000649.1:0-12662 GCA_050695955.1 Thermomicrobiales bacterium
TGGTGTCGCGGATGGTGCGCTGGCGCTCGGGGAGGTCGCGCGGTCCGCCGTCGAGCGACGTCAGACGACTTCCCAGTTGTGCGAACAGACGTTCAGGCGAAAGGTAGCGCCCTCTGACGGCGGCCAACTCGATGGCCAGGGGGAGTCCGTCGAGCCGGGCGCAGAGTTCCGCCACCGCGGAGGCATTTGCGTCCGTCAGCGCAAAGTCGGGCCGGTAGGCGCGGACGGTCTGGAGGAAGAGCGCGACCGCTTCGGAGCGTTCGATGACGGCGGGGCGCGGCCGCCGGTCGAGACGCGGCAGCGAGAGGACGTCGAGCCGGTATTCGCGCTCTCCTCGCAGGTGGAGAGGCTCGCGGCTGGTGGCGAGCGCCGTCAGTCCAAGGCACGAAGCGAGGAGGTCGGCCACCTGGGGTGCGGCCTCGATCAGGTGCTCAACGTTGTCGAGCACGAGCAGGAATGCCCGCTCCCTGAGATAGTCCTCCACCATGGCGCCGGCCGCGCGGCCGGCGTCTTCTCGCAATCCCAGCCCCCGCGCGATCGCGGAGAGCACGAGTTCCGGGTCGCTCACCGCGGCCAGCGAGACGAACCCCCTTCCGTCCGGCCACTCATCGACGAGGCCCGCGGCCGTTTCGATGGCGAGCCGAGTCTTGCCGATACCGCCTGGGCCGGTGATGGTCACCAGCCGGATATCCCGCTGACTCAGCAGCGCCTGCACCTCGTCGACGTCGCGCTCCCGGCCGACGGTTGGCGTTGGCAGGGCCGGGATGTTGGTGGATCGCGCGGGCGCGATCGCCCCGGCGCCGGGTTGTGCTCGTCCGCCATCAACCGGCATGGTTCTGATCGCGGCGGCGAGTGCTCGTGTCTCGTCGGCCGGCTCGACGGCAAGTTCGCGGTGCAGCGCTTCCCGGCATCGCTCGAACTGGCGCAGGGACAAGTCGCGTTGGCCTGCCGCGGCGTACGCCCGCATCAACGCCCGGTGCGCTTCCTCGAACGAGGCATCGACCGCCAGCAGCGCATCGAGGGCGGAGATGGCGGTGAGCGGTTCGCCGGCGTCAAGATCGAGCGTGGCGAGCATTATAACCGCGCGCTCCCGGGCGCGGCGGAGCGATTCACGGCGCGCGACCGGCCAATCGGCGCATGGCTCGTCGGCCAGGAGATCGCCGCGATAGAGCCCAAGCACCGCCCGCATTACCTCTCGGCGATGGGGCGAGGGCAGCCTCGAAGAGATCGACGTCAACCCACAGATCGACCGTGGGCCGCAGCCCGATGGCATCGCCGCCCGCCTCGACAAACGCCGAATCCCGGCCGCTTTTCAGCTCCGGCTCGAGCGTTCGACGGAGTCCGTGCAGCGCCTTATAGAGCGCGTTCAGTGCCGCTCCTGGCTCGGATTCAGGCCAGAGCGCGTCGAGCACCTGGTCCCGTGGCAATCGGCGGCCGCGTGCCGCCAGCAGGAGCAGCAGGAGGGAGCGAGACGCGCGCCCGGGCCACTCCCGCGGGGCGATCACGCGCTCCCCAGTGCGACCTCGGCTGGTCCCAGCAACCGAGCACGTAGCGACGGCCGCACGTCGACCTGAATGGCTGTGATCACCCTGATTCCTTGTCCCACGATCAAGCGCACACAAAGCGAAGGTCGTATTGCGAGGATTGTACAAGGACCCGGAACTGGTATCGTAGCGACGGCCCGCGGCGGATCGCTGGGGCAAGCGCAGGAGACCGATATGACGATAGAACGGGACGTGCGGCTATCAGACGTGGCGATCACATTGGAGCCAGGGGACGAAGCCGCCCCGTTGCAGCCGTTGATTCATGGCCTGACTCTCCGACTATCCTCCACGGCCCTGACCAAGCTCGCCGCACAGGCGGTCAAACTGGCCAGCGCCCGCGCTCCCGTCGAGGTGCATCTGACTGGCTGCCGCCTAGTCGATGGCGGCGTCGAGGTCAGTGCCCGCGCCGGGAAGGGATTCATGGGCGCCGACGTCACGGCCCAACTGGCGATCACCGCCGCGGGCGACACCGTGCGTGTTGCGCTGGCCAATCTCGACGCGCCGCGCTGGCTGCCGACCGCTTCGATGATCGAGATGGCGTTGGGCAAGGCGAGCCAGATCTCTGGCATTCGTCCAGATCCTCAGAACAATCAAGCCGTCCTCGTCAATCCCGCGGAGATTTTGGTGCGGAAGGGACTGCCGGCGCGGTTGGCGCCCGGCGCCTGGGAGGTGGCGATCGATCCGGCGGCGTTGCACCTCGCCTACCGCGAGCAGCGCGAGTGAGGATACCAGCTGGGCAGGTGCGGCTGAATCGCCGTCGCGCGGTCGCCGGCGCGGCCGTGCTCGTCGCGGGTCGCTCACCCCCCGTGGTCGCCGGCCAATCAGCGTGGTCGAATCCGACGATGATCGACGTCGGTGGGCGGCATCTGGCGGTCTCCTGTTTGGGCGCCGGCACGCCCCCGGTCTTGCTGGAGGCGGGATTGACCGCCACCGGCTTGACGTGGCGCCGCGCCCAGGTCGGAATTGCGACCTTTACCCGTGCCTGCGCCTATGACCGCGCCAACCTTGGTCACAGCGACCCCGCCCCCGGACCGCGCACCGGGATCGACGCGGCCAATGATCTGCGATCGTTGTTACAGGATGCGGGCATCCCCGCGCCGTACGTCCTCGTCGGCGCTTCGTTCGGCGGCTTCGTCGTTCGTCTGTTTGCTGCTGCCCACCCGGACGCGGTCGCGGGCGTGGTCCTGGTCGACGCCTCGCATGAGGATCAGGTCGCGCGCCTCGCCGAGCTTTTGACCGAGGAACAACTCGCGGACCTTTCTTTCGACGTCCCGCGCAACATCGAAGAGATGGACGTGAAAGCGACCTGGGACGAGGTGCGCGCCGCTGGCTCCCTCCCGGACGTTCCGCTCATCGTCCTCAGCGCTGGCCTCGACAAGCCCGCGCCGCCCGGTTATCCCGCCGCCGAGATGAATCAGATCTGGCGCGACCTCCAAGCCGACCTCGCCACCCTCTCCCCTGACAGTCTCCATCTCGTTATCGAGACCGACCACGACATCGCCCTGGAGCGGCCGGCGGTCGTCGTCGACGCGGTACGCCGCGTCGCGGAGGCCGTGTGGACCGAAACGCCGTTGGCGACGCCCGCGCCAGTCTCGCCGCGGCGTTGAAACGCGGGGCGTTGCATCACGGGGCGTGAGATGATCGATGGGTGACATTTCCTGAGGCGCTCGTCGCCCGCATCGAAGTCGTCATCAGCATTCCCCTCCGCATGTGGCCACTACACTTCGATATACCCGCCACGGGTCGTTGTCATTACCTCATAGCCTAACCCCGTGACGATCAGTGTGTCGGAATGCTGGACGCCCCCGAGTTCCGGAATGCGAAGATTCGGCTCCAAGGTGAAAATCATGCCCGGCCGGAGTACGGTGCTGTCCCGTGGCCCAAGGGACGGCGGCTCGTGCGGCCCCAGTCCCAAGCCATGACCGATGCGCCCGGGCAGATACTTGCCGTATCCCAATTGCTCGTAGACAGTACGCGCCGCGTTGTAAACATCAGCGCACGTGGCACCGGGACGAAATGCAGACCACGTCTCCTCGCGGATCTGGAGCACCGCTTCGAACGCGGCGCGGCGGGCGTCATCCAGTGTACCGACGGCGACCGTCCGCTCATTCTCCGCATGGAGCCCATTGCAATTCGTCCAAATGACGATCAGCGCTAACTCACCGTCCGCCAGCCGGCGAGTGGTCGGATTGTCACAGTTCACGAGCACATGATCGCCGGTGAGGCAGTAGCACCAGAGTCCGTTCTGGACGCCACCCTCTAGGCCGCCAAAGTCCGCCACTTCAACATTTGGAAAGTCATCGGCCCAGACCTGATTCATCGCCGCCATCGCCCGAATGCTGATATCGCGCTCGCTGAGCCGCTCGGCCGCAGTGGCCAAGGCGGCCTCCATGCCGATGTCCGCGATGGCCGACGCGGCGCGCGTGTACTCGATCTCGATCGGCTCCTTCACCATCCGCGTGTTCATGATCAGATCTGCGGCGTCGACGAACCGCGCTCCGGAAAGCAATGCTTCCCACTGTTGGGCCGTTGCGAGTGGCAGGAAATCTCCCTCAATGCCGATCGTTCCGCGTGCCACTCCGCGCTCCTCAAGGATGGCGTGCAACGCGAGCAGCCAATCCGGTCCCATCGTCTGCTTCGTGGACCAGGCACCATAGAGTCGAACGTCACGCACCCAAGCCGATTGGCGGGCATGGTCATCGCGGAGCGCATGCACCAAGAGCACTGATTCGCCCTCAAGAGGCAGGATTGCGACGACGGGATGACTATAGATGATCGGGTTGAATCCGCTGAGATAAAAGCTATTCTGCGGCTTGAGGCAGATCAGGACATCGACTGCGCGCTCACGCATCCCCTCGCGCAATCGCTCGATCCGTTCCATGCCGATCTCAGATACCACGTCGAATCTCCTCCCGTCTTCCTGATGGGCGCATTGCCACTGGACGGTGCTGCAGTACCGATGTGACCCCCTCAACGCGCTCCGCGCCGTCGTGGATCGAGCTCATCGCGCAGCCAATCACCGACTAAGTTCACACTCAGGACAAGGAGCACCAGCGCCAGCCCGGGGAAGGTGGCGAGCCACCAGGCCGTTGCGATGTAATCCCTCCCCTCGGAGAGCATCCTACCCCAACTCGGCGTCGGCGGCGGAATGCCGAGCCCCAGGAAACTGAGCGATCCCTCTTGAATGATCACTGCTCCGACCTCAAGGCTCGCCAGGACGATGAGCGTTGGGTTGACATTCGGGAGGAGGTGCCGCATCAGGACGTGCCGACCGGTAGCGCCGCTGACACGCGCCGCGACGACAAACTCCCGCTCCCGGAGCGACAAGGTTTCGCCGCGAATGACGCGTGCGTAATGCACCCATCCGGTCAGCGCCAGGACGAGGATCAGGTTCCTGAGGCTGGTGCCGAGAACTGCCATCACAATCAGCGCGAGTAGGATGAAGGGAAAGGCGAGGTAGATGTCCACGATGCGCATCGTGACCCGGTCGACCCAGCCCCCGTAGTAGCCGGCCACGATCCCTGCGGCGCACCCGACAACGCCGCCTGCCACGACCACCGCGAAACCGATCAGGAGCGAAATCCGGCTACCGTGGATCACGCGACTAAAGATGTCTCGGCCCAGCTGATCGGTTCCCATCGGGTGAAACCCGCTCTCCCCGAAGCTCATCGAGGGCGGTTTCATTCGAAGGCTCAGCTGTTGCTCGGTTGGATTAGAGGGCGTCAGCCAGGGACCGATCGCGGCGGTGAGGAGGAACAGAAGAAGAAGCGCGCCGCCGATCGTCGCCGCCCGGCTGCGTAACACGGACCGCGACATCTGACGAGAGCGGCGCCGCCGAGTCGGGGCTGAGGAGGCCGCCGCTAAATCGGTCGTCCTTACAGCGTCAAGCATAGCCATCAGTTCGAGCGACCGAGACGGATGCGGGGGTCAAGCATGGCATACGTCAGATCGACGATCAGGTTCACACCGACGATTGTGACGGCCAGGACGGTCGCCGAGGCTTGGACCAGCGGAAAGTCACGATTCTCGATTGCCTGAACAATCAATCGCCCGACCCCGGGCCAGGAGAAAATCGTCTCGGTAATGACCGCTCCGCCAAGCAGCCGGCCTGTTTGCACCCCAACGACCGTGACGACTGGGATCAGCGCTCCCTTGAGTTGGTGGCCGAAAAAGACGGTGCGCTCGGGCAGCCCTTTCGCGCGTGCGGTGCGTACGTAATCCTGACCGCGGACCTCGAGGAGGGAGGATCGCAGGAGCCTGGCAATGCTGGCGCTCGAGAAGAGCGCGAGGGTGAAGACCGGGAGCACCAGATGGCTAGGGCCTCCGCGGCCTCCGCTCGGGAGCCAGCGCAGTTCGGCCGCGAAGATCAGAACCAACATGATACCCAGCCAGAAGACGGGCGTCGCTTGACCGATCAAGGCTCCGGTCATCGCCACCAACTCGAAGACGCTCCCCGGTCTGACGGCGGCGACTGCTCCGGCGACACCGCCCAAGACAATCGCCACTACCATCGCCGTCAAGGCAAGTTGGGCCGTCGCGGGCAACCGCTCGATCACGAGCGGTAGCGACGACTCGCCAAAGCGAAGCGAATCCCCGAAGTCGCCGCGCATGACCCGGCTCCAGAACGAAAAGTACTGGACGAGGAGTGGCCGGTCGAAGCCGAGCGCATGGCGCAATTGCTCGATCTGCTCCGGCGGCGTTCCCATGGGCACCAGGAGCAGGACCGGATCTCCTGTCAGGCGCAGGCTGAAGAACACGATCGTAATCACGCCCCAGATGGTGACAGCCGCTTCCAGCAGGCGCGATAAAATGTAGCTCCACACCGATAGTTGTCCCGGTCTACCCGGCTGAGGTCATCTCCCAGACGTGCACCCAATCGTCGGGGCGCGCTTGCCACTGCACGCTATTCGCGACCGCGTAGGTCGCCGGTTGGGGAAAGAGGAAGATCGAGGGCGCATCTTCCCGCATGATCGCGGTGGCTTGCTTGTACAACTCCTGGCGCTGCGCCTGGTCCAGCGTCAAGCGTGCCTCGGCCAGGAGCTGCGAGAAGTCAGGGTTGTCCCAGTAGGCATATTGGCTGTCCGACGCGAACAACGTCAGCAGACCGTCCGCGTCAAGCGTCGGCCATGCCTGAGTGATGTAGAAAAGTTCGCCAAGGCTGTGCCCTTTGAGGTACTGGTCCATGTAGACGGAGAAGGGCTTCTCGGAGATCTGAGCTTTGACGCCAATCTCCTCCAGCTGCCCCGCGACCGCCTGCGAGATCTCCGAGCCGAGGAGGTAGGTGCCGGTCGGCACATCAAGCGTCGCCTCGATGTCGCCGGTGATCCCTGCGTCCTCCACCAACTGCTTTGCCTTATCAACGTCGTAGGGATACGGTTCCAGGTCGGGGTTGAAGCCGAAGTACTGCTCGGTCAGCACTTGACCTTGGCTCGGCACGACATCGAGTCCCGTGAGGAGCGCGTCGATCAGTCCTTGCTTGTCCACCGCATAGTTCAGCGCCTGCCGCACCTGCTGGTTGTCAAACGGCGGCTTGGCCGTGTTGATTTTCACCATTGCGGTGCGGGTGCTGGCGACTGAGCCGGCCGTCGCGCTCCCTGCGTCGTTGATCCGCTCGAAATCGGTTGGCGGAATGCCGATAACGACATCGTAATCTCCGGCGAGGAGGCCAGACACGCGGCTGGACGGTTCGGGCACGGCTCGGAACGTCGCTGTCTCGTAGGGCGGAGCCGCTCCCCAATACTGCGTCTTCGCCTTGAGCGTCACATGATCGTCCTTCACCCACTCGACGAGGTCGTACGGACCGGAGCCGAGCGCTTCTGAGGCGGGATTGTGCTCACTCGCCCACCGCGGGGGGAGCAGAAAGAACATGGAGAGCTGTTCGACGAGCGCCGGGAACGGAGACTTGGTCACGATCTCCACGGTCGTCGGGTCGATCACCCGCACCTCTGCGACTGTCGCGAACCAGGGAGCTACGCGCGCCTGGGTATCAGGATTGAGCACGCGATCAACGTTCCATTTGACGGCCGTGGCGTCGAGTTTTTCGCCATTGGGGAAGGTAATGTCGGCTCGGAGAGAGAACTGCCAGGTGGTGTCGGATGTGGCCTGCCAGGCGGTCGCCAAGGCGGGTTGGAGTTGCATATCGGGTCCCCGCAACACGAGGCTCGTGTAGAGATGACTGATGACGCTGAGATCGGTCCCGACCGTTGTTGTCAGGTGTGGATCGAGGGTGTTGATGTCCGCTTGCAGCCCGATGATGATCTCACCTTCCGGCACCCCCTGGGCCAGCCCCGGTCGCACGGCGCTGGCTGTCGCAACGGTCGCCATTGGAATCGCGGATGCACCGAGCGCCGCGGCTCCACGCAGGAGGTCGCGCCGTGATGCGTTGCGGGTCAGCATTGCCTGAGTTGTTCTGGCTTGCTTGGTGTCTGTCATGGCGTTCCTGTCCTTTCTAGTTCTCACGATCCCACCGCGTAGCGGAATAACTTCCCGCGACAAAGGCCTACCGAAACGGGCACCTCGCATGAGCCGCGTGCCTCATGGCGCCGATGCGTCGTCACCGCCCTGCCAACGCGGCCGCCTCTCCCGCGGGCACCTCGGCCATGCATGGATGGTCCATGATCGTCCAAAAATCGCCTGCCGGCAGCGTGGCAATTGAGGCATAGACCGTGTCAGCGCTTTCGCCGCCCTGAGAGTGGCGGCAAATGGACGACTGCGGGTAGCCGTCATGATCGCCGACCAGGGCAACAATCTCCGAGAAATCCCATTGTCCTCGCTGGGCCTCAATGCGGGCAGCGGCCCTCTGATGCCGATGGTAGGACGACGGATGATCACGCTGCGTCGGCCCGAGGCGACGAATCTCCGGGGTGAGGTAGTGATTCGTTCGCACGATGCCACCTTCCTCTGAGTCGTGCCGGTACTCACCGTCCGCCGTCGCTTCAAACGCCGCGCCGCGCTTCCCATCGGAGACGACGATGTTGAGTCCAGTGATCCGGGGCTGTGCCTGGAGCGCCTCCCAGACGTCCTCCACTGTACGGCTCTGCCGTAGGAGGAGGTGGGGATTAATGAGGAACCAGGCCTCGGCCGCACGGTCGAGATCGAGCGTTTGGCGGCCCGACCAGACGCCGCTGGTCGAAATCGTCACACCGTCACTATTGATCCCGCTACCTGGCCAGGTGATGGTGCCGGCCGTGTGGACTTCGATCGTTTCCCGGCCGTCGGCGTCGCGCCGTTGCAGCACGACCTGACGGAATGCGCTCTCATGGTTGAAGTCGCGCGTCTTTGCGTGATAGGTCCGGCCGGTGGCAGTCACCGGCGGCGGCAACAAGATCTGGGTGCATTCCTGTGGAAGGAACTGACCTGCAAGAAAGACCGGAACGTTCAATAGGAGGACATCCTGGAAGGGCAGGTCAGCGCCGTCGGCAATCCCCATGATCTCATCAAGGACGTCTGGCGCAGTACGCTGAAGGAACCGTTGATTGCGCGCGACGACGCGGTCATAGTCGTAGGCCCGGCCACGTGCCGCATAGGCGGCCAGATTTCTCCGGACCGTCGCGAGGTTGGTCGCGATGTCAGTTCGGGCAAGCCGGCCATGTTCGTAGCCGCGCTCCCGGGGCTTTCCGGCCAAGACAAGCACAGTGCCAGGGCCTGACGCGCGCAGTGTCACACGATCAACCATGAGCCATGCTCGCCCGGCGGCACAACAATGGAGGCAGAAGTTCACTATGGAGCAACGCTCGCATCCTCGCCTACGGTGTGGGCTACATCGGACGGACTCTTGTCTGAGAGCCAAAACAAAAACACTCTGCCGAAGCAGAGGGTGCCACATCGCGCCGCCTCATTATCTCACAATTGACACTGCTGGAAGCGGCACTTCCGGCATTGGGAATTCGCGCCTGCGGCCGAGCTTTGTCGAGCTGCCGTCCTCCACTTCGGTTGATACAGTCGCTCTCTTTAGAAGTTGACCGAGTATTTCCTGGCGCATTGTAGCCGACAAGTTGCGTGGCCCCAGAGGCGGGAAAGCCCACCGCAGGATCGATCGGACCATCTTCTGGCCGGTGATCGGCGTCGCGCAGTGCTATGGTAGAGTCCCATGTCACCGCTATATCCCGCCCCAAACTCAGGGCGTGCCCGATGAGTTGAATGGTAGCACTGGGGTGTTGGAGCGAGTCACAGCGCAGCGAGGACAGATCGGTAATGGGCATCATGAAAGACGTCGAGACGGCATCCCGCGGCCCTCGTTTGGGAGATGGGACAAACCATGACGGTTGAGTGGCGGCCACACTTTTCACACTGGGGCGCCTTCGAGGCGGCGGTTGAGCATGGTGCAGTTGTCGATGTGCGTCCATTCGTGGGTGATCCGGACCCTTCACCGATATTGAAGAACATTTCCGGCAGCATACGCCACCGTGCGAGGGTGGAGCAGCCAATGGTGCGCGCCGGATGGTTGGACCGCGGACCCGGACCGGACACACGGCGCGGGGCGGAGCCATTTGTTCCAGTGACCTGGGACACGGCGATCGACCTGCTGGCAGCTGAGCTCCAGCGTATACGCGAGGAACATGGACCGGCGGCGATCTATGGTGGGTCGTATGGTTGGTCCAGCGCGGGGCGCTTTCACCACGCTCAGAGCCAGGTCCACCGATTCCTCAACTGCTTGGGCGGCTATGTTCGCTCTGTGAATACCTACAGCCTCGGTGCCTCGGCGGTGATCCTGCCTCACGTCGTCGGAAACGCGCGTGACCTGGTCGATCGGACAACCTCCTGGCCGGTGATTGTCGAGCACACTGACTTGATCGTCTGTTTCGGTGGCATCCCCCTGAAGAACGCGGCTGTCAACTCTGGTGGGCTGACGAAGCACCAGGTCCGAGGACACTTGGAAGCGGCGGCCGCACGGGGAGTGGAGTTCGTCCTCTTGAGTCCGGTGCGTGATGATCTACCGGACTTTCTCGAGGTCGACTGGCATCCCCTGGCGCCGGGAACCGATGTCGCGCTGATGCTCGGACTGGCACACGCGTTGATTACAGACGGTCTGCACGATCGTGCGTTTCTCAGCCGTTACTGTGAGGGCTTCGAGAAGTTTGAACGTTACGTCCTCGGGCTTGATGACGGCTGCCCCAAGAGCCCGGAGTGGGCGGCCGTTGTGTCCCAAATCCCGGCTGAAATCATCACACAGTTGGCTCGGCGAATGGCCAGCGGCCGCACGCTGGTGACCATGAGTTGGTCGCTGCAGCGGGGCGACCACGGCGAACAGCCGCCGTGGATGGGTCTGACCCTCGCCGCCTTGCTGGGCCAGATCGGGCTGCCGGGGGGTGGGTTCGGGTTCGGCTATGGCTCAACCGCCGCCATCGGGCGGGCTCCTCTCCCGGTCGGGCCGCCGACCTTGCCCCAGGGGAAGAATGGCGTTGAGGCATTCATTCCGGTGGCGCGGATCGCGGATATGTTGCTCCACCCTGGTGAACCCTTCGCGTACGATGGGCAACGGCTGACCTACCCTGACGTTCGGCTGGTCTATTGGTGCGGGGGCAACCCATTCCATCACCATCAAGATCTCAGTCGGCTGCGACGCGCACTGGCGCGGACCGAGACGATCGTGGTTCATGACCCGTTCTGGACAGCCATGGCGCGTCATGCCGACGTCGTACTACCGTCCACGCTCACGCTGGAGCGGAACGACATTGGCGGCGCGCCCAACGATCCCTACCTCGTGGCAATGCACCAGGCCGTAGAGCCCTTTGGGCAGGCGCGAAACGACCACGCCATCTTCGCTGATCTGGCTGCCGCGCTCGGTATAGCCCACGCCTTTACCGAAGGGCGCTCCGAGATGGAATGGCTGGAATACCTCTACGCCGGCTGGCGGGGGGCGATGATCGCGCAAGGAGTGAAGGCTCCCGAGTTCGGGGAGTTTTGGCAGACGGGATACCTTGAGTTGCCATTGGCGGCGGACGATGTCGTGGTCTTCGAGGCGTTCCGGGCCGATCCAGCGGTATCACCGCTCAACACGCCGAGCGGCCGGATCGAGATCTTCTCGGCTGTGATCGACCACTTCGGCTATGACGATTGCCCCGGCCATCCCATGTGGCTGGAGCCCGCGGAGTGGCTCGGTGCCCCTTTGGCCCAGCGATTCCCACTGCACCTCGTCGCGAACAATCCACGAACGCGACTGCACAGTCAACTCGACGTCGGAGCCTACAGTCAGGCTGCCAAGGTGCAGGGGCGGGAGCCCGTTCGGCTCCACCCGGCCGACGCCGCGGCACGGGGGATCGCGGACGGAGATGTTGTACGGCTTTTCAACGACCGCGGGAGTTGCCTCGCCGGAGCGGTGATCAGTGAGATCGTGCGGCCGGGTGTCGTTCAGCTGTCAACGGGTGCGTGGTACGACCCGATTGACCCGGCTGACGTGAACGCGATGTGCGTTCACGGGAACCCGAACGTGCTGACGCGCGACGCAGGAACGTCCAAGCTGGCGCAGGGATGTACCGGGCAGCATGCGCTCGTGGAGGCCGAGCGGTGGACAGGCGAGGTGCCTCCCATCAGGGCTCATGATCCGCCAGCGACGGAATCACGCGGGAGATGATGGTCGGAGCGGGCGCACCGCGGGATTCAGGAGCATCCTGCGTGGGAGCGGCGTCAGACAGGAATCGGTCAAGTCCAGGGAGTTCGGTAACTATCCTCCAGGGTCGATGTTGGCTCAGGCCGCGCCCTGAAGCCAGCGGTCGTGCCAGCGGTCGGGGCCGTTCCTCCCAGTACGGCTCCAAATCGAGGTAGCGCCACCCGCTGATCCACTCCTAATTCTGCTCCTGCACCGGCGCCGTTACCAACCGCAGCAGGGCGGCCCGGAGCGTTTGAATTTGAGAGATAACCGGGGCTGAAGGCCCGGTCTACCTACGCCCGACGAAGTCCCGCCGGGACCGCGGTTGGTCGGTTGACTTCTCCAGTTTCGGAGGGGCTTTGTCGGTGGAGGCCAGGGTTTCACGACCTTCGGCGGCATGATCGGCGCACCCGTTCCGCATGAAGTCGGCTTCCAGCCGACGTCCGTTACTAAGCTCGGAATTCGGAACTCGGAATTCGGAATTCGATACTCACTTCCCCGTCCGCCGACCCTCCGATACACTGTCGCCC
>JBOGUE010000650.1:0-4500 GCA_050695955.1 Thermomicrobiales bacterium
GTAGAATGGACGCGTACGTATAGAACACGTGAGCGAAGAAAGGTCCGCGACGAATGTCCAAGGCCGTACCGACAAAAGACGGAACGAGCGGATGGGACGCGACGACGAACGGGGCGTCGACGTCCAATGGCGCGAACCACGAGGTGCCGCGCGTTCCGGCCTATCCGTCGTCCCACCGCATCGCGCTGGCGGACGCGCGCGACCTTTCGTTCATCCCCGACGAGTCGGTTCATCTCGTCGTTACCAGCCCGCCCTACTTCGACCTCAAGCAGTACGCGGCCGACGTGCCGGGTCAGCTCGGCGAAATCCACGAGTACGAGCATTTCCTGGACGAGCTCGACAAGGTTTGGCGCGAGAGCCATCGGGTGCTCGTGCCGGGCGGTCGGGTTTGCTGCGTGGTCGGGGCGGTGACGATCTCGCGCCGCGCGGGTGGCCGCCACTTTGTCTTGCCGTTGCCGTCCGATATCCAGGTGCGCAGCCGGGCCATCGGGCTCGACAACCTGACGCCGATCATCTGGCTCAAGGTGAGCAACATCGTGCTCGAGGCGTCGACCAGCTCTCGCTTCCTCGGCAAGCCGAACCTTCCCAATGGCGTGATCAAGAACGATTTCGAGACGATCGTGATGCTGCGCAAGCCCGGTGGCTATCGCAAGCCGACGCCGGAGATGGAAGCGCAGAGCCGGATCGGCAACGACGAGTACTTCAAGTGGTTCGTGCCGATCTGGTCGGACATCACCGGGGCCAGCACGCGGCACCATCCGGCCCCGTTTCCGGTGGCACTGGCGTATCGGCTGATTCGCATGTTCAGTTTCGTCGGGGACACGGTGCTCGACCCGTTCCTTGGCACGGGCACGACGACGCGCGCCGCGATGCTCGCCGGCCGGAACAGCATCGGGGTTGAGGTCGAACCCGCGTACTTCGACTTGACCCAACAGAAGCTTGCCCGTCGGCCATTCGGCGTCGATCTTGAAATCGTCCCCGTGCCCGCACCGTATGCAATGGCGATGTCAGCGTGAGCATCACCACACTCGACCACACCCTCGTCCGCTGCGCCTGGTCCCTCGGCGACCCGCTCTACGAGGCGTACCACGACGAGGAGTGGGGCGTGCCGGTGCATGACGACCGGGAGTTGTTCGAGCGGTTGATGCTGGAGGGGTTTCAGGCGGGCTTGGCCTGGATCACCATCCTGCGCAAGCGCGAGCACTTCTTTCGGGCGTTCGACGGCTGGGACGCCGAGAAGATCGCCGCGTACGGACCGGACGACATCGCCCGGCTGCTGGCCGATCCCGGTATCGTGCGCAACCGGCTCAAGGTGAACGGCGCGGTCCAGAACGCGAACGCCTATCTGCGCGTGCGTGATGAGTTCGGCTCATTCGACCGCTACATCTGGTCGTTTACCGGCGGCGGTCCGCTGGTCCAGCCCGCGCCCGCGACGCTGGACGACGTGCCGGCGAGCACGCCCGAGTCGGACGCCATGTCGAAAGACCTCAAGCGCCGCGGCTTCACCTTCGTCGGCTCGACGATCTGCTACGCGTTTATGCAGAGTGTCGGGATGGTGAACGACCATGTTGCCGACTGCTTCCGGGCCGAGCATTGAACCGAGGGAGTCCTTCTGTGGAACCGCTGGACGAGACTACGCATGCTGAGCGCAACATCAATATGGGTTTCGCGTTCACTCAGCAGATGCTGGACGACCCATCGCTGCTGGACGCGATCCGCGATGGCGCAACCTTGATCCTGATCCCCGATGACAATTCCGTGCTGGCCGAAGCCAACCTATCAATGGCCATCGGCGAGGTCCGCAAGGGGCGAAACGTCTTCATCCGCCACGTTCGGCTGGCGGATCTGCCGATGGCATCCGCCGAGGGCGGACGGCGATAGCCGTGAAGGTGCTCAGCTACAACATTTGGCAAGGCGGGGCCGACCGCCCGCCGGATATCAGGGCCGTCATCCGGCGGCAAGAACCCGATGCCGTCGCGCTGGTCGAGGCCAATAACCGCGCCAACGCGACGCAATTGGCACGCGACCTTGGGATGCACCTTGTCTTCGGCGAAGCAAACTGCGCATGCCATGTCGCCTGGCTGAGCCGTTTGCCGATCAGACGATCAGAGAATCATCGGCACCCCATGCTGTCGAAGACACTCCTTAAGATCGAGGTCGACGGGGAGGGCGGTCCGTTGCGTCTGTTCGCCACGCACCTTGCATCCCGCCACGATGCCGTTCAGACCATCGAGGAAATCCCAATCATCCTCCAAATACTGCGCCCCCTTGCCGACCAGCCCCATCTGCTTGTGGGCGATCTCAACGCACTTCACCCGGGCGATGCCGTCGGTACCCCGCCGCCCGGCGTGGCGATGTGGGGCGAGGCGGTGGATGGCGTCCCGCGCCGGACTATCCAGACAATCCTGGAGGCCGGGTATGTGGACTGCTACCGCACGCTGCACCCCTGGGAGCCGGGATACACCTATCCATCGGCAGCGCCATGGCTGCGGCTGGACTATATGTTCGCCTCGCCGGCGTTAGCCGAACGGCTACTCACCTGTGATGTCGGCGCGGGAGAAACAGCGGCTCGGGCTTCGGATCACCTGCCGGTCTGGATCGAGTTCGACTGATCAGCCAGCGGTTTCCAGCGCGTCCCGTACGTCCGGCAGCGGGCCGGCGAGGGCGGCGAGGCGGTCGTCGGTGGCGCCGGCGGCGCGGCCCGGTTCGACGACGTCGCGGATGAGGTAGGGAACCCAGGCGCGGAGGAGGATCGACGGCGAGAGGGCGCGCACCTGGGCATGGGAGGATGAAGCGAGGAGCGCGGCGGTGCTGCCGGCGCGCACGGTGCGCTCGAACCCGTCGGTGAAGACGTTGACGGCGCCGCGGAGGCAGGTGACCGCCTGCGGCCCGCCGGGCGCGGCGATCGGCATCGTCTTGCCCGCGCCGAGGGCGATCCACTCCAGCGCGAAGTAACGGCAGGCGGCGAAGAGGTGGCGGCGACCGACCTTGCTCTGCAATGCCACCGGCGTGATTGGATCGGGGCGGTAGTCTGAGTTGGTTACCGCCAGCGCCTGCTCGACGTGCAGCTCACGCGGGTTGCCCTGGGCATCGACGCGCCCCCAGTCGTCGAGGCGGTACGTGATGGCCGAGGGTTGCTGCACTTCATAGATCAACACGCCCGCGCCGAGGGCATGGACCGTGCCGGCCGGGATCAGGACAGACGTGTTCGTCTCGGCCGGGAGGGCGCGTATCAGGTGGGCGGTCCGTTCGCCAGCGCGGGCAGCAATCGCCAGTTCGTCAGTCTCGACCCCGTGATCGAGTCCGAGGTAGAGGGTGCTCCTCGGTTCGGCGGCGAGGACGTGCCAGGCCTCCGTCTTGCCCAGACTGTCGTCTTCGTCGGCCGCCGTCTCGTCGTCTGGGTGGACCTGGATCGAGAGGTCGTCCGTCGCGTCGATGAGCTTGATCAGGAGGGGGAAGAGGGGCCGGCCGCCAGTCGCGGCCATACCGAGGGCGCCGATCGCGGCGAGCGGGTTGTCCGTGACCACATCGCTGAGCGCCCGGCCGGCGTGCCGTCCCTCGCGGATGACTGCCTCCGGCGCGGTGACGACTGCCTCGCCGATCGGCACGTCCGGCGGCAGTTCGAACCCGAACCGCTCCAGCGAACGGCCGCCCCACGGTTTGGCGTCCAGGCGGGGATGCAGAATGAGTGGGCCGGTTGGCTCCATTCGGTGCTCCTTGCTCCTTGCTCCTTGCTCCTTGCTCCTTGATTGGTGCGCCATCGGCGCCATCATGGATGCCATGGATGCACGCGTATAGTGGGTGGGCATCCATGGCGTGTATGACGACGCCGGGCGACGGATTGGCGGATCCGTCTCACCCACCGTATCGTACCGCTCAACTGGTGTTCGGGCACGGCAGGAGGAACGTGGCGATGGCGCAGGCGGCGAACGGGCGACGGGCGAGGCAAGCGGATACGTCATTCTGGGCGGTGGTCCCGGCGGGCGGGTCGGGTACGCGCCTCTGGCCGCTGAGTCGCGCCGCGCGCCCGAAATTTCTCTTGCCGCTGCTGGGTGAGCGATCGCTGTTGCAGCAGACGTGGGAGCGGCTGATGCCGTTGACCGCTCCGGCGCGGACCTTCGTCGTCTGCGGTCCGGCCCACGCCGCCGCCATCGCCCGCCAACTCCCGGAACTGCCGGAGGGGAATCTGCTCGTGGAGCCCTCGCCGCGCGGTTCCGGCCCGGCTATCGGGTTGGCCGCCGCCCTGATCGCCCGCCAGGCCCCCGAAGCGGTGATGGGCAGCTTCGCCGCCGACCACGACGTGACGGACGACGCTGCCTTCGCCGCCGCCGTCCGCGCCGCGACCGTCGCTGCCCACGACGGCTGGCTGGTCACCATCGGCCTCACCCCGACCTGCCCAGAGACCGGTTACGGCTACATCGAGCGCACCGACGACGAACAGGCCCGCACGGCAGACGGTGTTGCCTACCGCGCCCTCTGCTTCCACGAGAAGCCGGACAT
>JBOGUE010000651.1:0-11833 GCA_050695955.1 Thermomicrobiales bacterium
ACCGTTTCGCGCAGGGAAAGTGCGCCCTCCTCCACGCTTGCGTTCACTTCGCGGGGTGGAAGTTCGGGCGGAACCAAGCGGAAAACGCCGGGTGCAACCTTCTCGAATTCGTCCGAACGGCTCAGCATGTGGTGGATGTGCCCGTTGATGTTCCGCGGCTTGCCGCGTGCGATTCGGGCGCGCAGGAAAATGTCCCTGGCATCCGTGGTGCGCAGGATGCCGTCGTTGTCTTCCGCAATGCGAACAAGCGCCTCGTACTGCGTGAGCCCGTGCAGCCGACGCGCCCACCTACCCTCATTGAGGGGCGGCTTGGGCGATGTCTGGCGCACCCCATCGGTACTTGGGAACAGCGGCAATGCCGCCGACGGCGCGCGAGCTTCCACGGCCGTCGCGAGTTGGGTGATGCCGGGCGATTCGTCTTCCGACAGGTATGGGGTAACATGCTCAAGCGCATCAATGGCTCGAGCAAACTCTGCGGTGATGGCGGCAAAATGGGCGTGCTTCACCCGCAATCGATCGATGATGTCTGCCAATTCGGATACCATCCGAGACGCATCCTCTACCATCGTCTTATCCCCCTGTATGGGGGGGTGCGCCCCCCGTATGCGTTAGTCAACGCATTGACATGCGCCAACAGGCACCTTGTACGATCATGCACGAGGCGGGAGGCGTGGGATTCCGACCCACGGACCGTGGGACTAGCACGGTCGCCCGTTTTAGAGACGGGTGCAATAAGGCACTCTGCCAGCCTCCCAACTCAAACAGCGGGCGCACGCGTAACCCAAAAGTCACGCGCGCACCCCAACGTCGTTAGGGACGGGTGTGATGACTGGCAGGTCGGCACCCGTCCTTGGCATCTCTTCTACGCCTCAATCTGTCCAATGTCAAGGGGGCAGGCATGCGTGTTCGTACAGGACGATGCGGAACTGGCACGCTTGATGGTTCTTGACAGGGTGTGCGATAATACGTCTATGCCTAAGCGATCAAGCAAAAAGAACCCGCGCGACATCAATCTCCTCGCCGCCGCCATCGTGGACGAGGCGACGAACGAGGAGCCGCACGATGCCGCAGACGACGACAAGAACCCGCATGCCGTTGCCCTCGGGCGGATGGGCGGGGCGAAGGGCGGACCCGCGCGGGCGAAGAAGCTGAGCCCGGAACGGCGGCGGGAGATCGCCCGGCAGGCCGCTGCCGCACGATGGGGCGACAAGCCCGAGCCTTAGCCGCGCACTCACGGGGCCAAGGGGGTAATCACAATGTATAAGCGCCAGATAAAGGCACCGACGTCTAACGGTCATGACTTCACACAGACAGTGGTTCCGGAGCCCTCATTTCGTCGCGGTGCCGCGAGCGTTATGGACATCCGGGGCACGTTGTTTGTCGTCAATTCGAAGGGCGGGCGGTTCGGGACGAAGGGAACCGCCGCCACGTTGCGCGCGGATCGTAAGCGCATCGCCGCAGACTTCGCGGCCGTCAAGCCGTCGCGCGCAGCACGGCATGGGATGGAGCAACTGGCGGCCAAAATCGAGGCGGTACCGAAGCGGTGACCGATCATACCGACGAGCCACAAACCGACTCTGTCGGAGACGAGGAGGGGGCGGCGATGATGCCGCCCCCTCCCACGTCCGATCCCGACGACGCGTTGGTCGCTACGGACGCCGAGGTGGTCGAAGCGGAGTACCGCGAACTACTCGATGACCCCAACGTCCGTAGGATCGTGGCTCGGTTTCTGTCGGTCTCCGAGTCTACGATTGGCTCGACCCCTCCGCCTACCTTCCTGCGCCAGTACGAGGAAATCCATCCCGGCGCTGCGGACATCGTGTGGAACCGGTACGAACTCGAAGGCACGATGGCGCGGGATGAGCAACTGCACCGCCACGAGATGGAACGAAAACTGGTGGACCACGGCATCCGCCAAGAGACGACGGCACTCGCAGATGGCATCAAGCGGGCAAATCGCGGGCAGTTGTTGGGCTTTGTCCTTGCCGTCCTGTTTCTCGCCGCAGCCGTCTTTGTGATGTGGTATGGGACGAAGCACGACCAGCCTTGGGTCGCCGCGACCGCTGGCGGGGCAATCGTCGCGCAGATCGTCGGCGTCGTCATCCTCTTCATGCGCGAACGCTCCGCGGTATCCGAGGAGATGGCCGAAAAGCGCCGCATTCAGTCGAAAGAATCGGAAGCAATCCCGCGTCCCGAGTTGCCCGATTCACCGACCCGCAAGGACGAACGCCCGGCCCTGCCACAACCGCCCACTGATTCAAACTGACCCACTACCTGGTTCTTCAGGATTTTCTCGACAATTGACATGGAGTGACGCCGTTAGTCAGTGCTATAATCCCCGTGCTTCCGGGCGCGTAGCTCAGCTGGTTAGAGCGCGCGGTTCACATCCGCGAGGTCACAGGTTCAAGTCCTGTCGCGCCCACCGTTCGGATGAGTCGTCACCCCTTGCGCTCGCGACCATCGCCGCCGACAATCGGCGGCGTCGGTGTGTCTGGACCGTCGCGGTGCGCCGTTTGGGCACGACGGCCGTATTCTCGGGTGCAACGGCACGGCCAAGGCTTGACCGACCATGCGGGCCGGACTCACAATATCCTGGTGAACGCCCCAGTTTTTGGTAGGGTGGGGATGGCCCTGAGATCTGGTGGCACGAGCCGCCGACGATTGAGACACCAATGTGTGACGCGGCGCGGCAACCGCGGGATACATGACCGGCACACGCGCGGTCGGGGAGGAACGGCATGAGGCGTGAGCAGACGCTGGCTGATCGCATCACCGGGTCGTCGGTTTGGCGATCAATCGTCCGCCACGGCTACCCCGACAATCAGCGCAACCAAGCGCTGATCATCGCCAGCAACGTCTTCCTCCACATCCACCCGGTGAAGATCAAGCGCTACGCGACGAAGGTGACCTACACCTTCTGCCTCGGCGGCCTCTCCTTCTTCATGTTCCTCGTCTTGACCATGACCGGCGTCTTGTTGATGTTCTATTACGTCCCCTCGGTCGACCAGGCCTACGACGACATGCAAGCCATCGAAGGGAGCGTCACCTTCGGTTCGCTCATGCGCAACATGCACCGCTGGTCGGCGCAGGGCATGGTCATCTCCGTCTTCTTGCACATGGGTCGCGTCTTTTACACCGGCTCATACAAGCCGCCCCGCGAGTTCAATTGGGTGATTGGCGTGCTGCTCCTCGTCACCACATTCTTGCTTTCCTTCACCGGTTACTTGCTGCCGTGGGACCAGTTGGCGATCTGGGCGGTCACGGTGGGCACCGAGATCGCCAGGGCAACACCGATCCTCGGCTCGCGGGTGAACTTCCTGCTCGTCGGCGACTATCAGATCGGCCAAAGCGCGCTCATCCGTTTCTACACCCTGCACGTGATCTTCTTGCCGCTGGTGGCGGCATTCCTGATGGCCGTCCACTTTTGGCGCATCCGGAAGGACGGCGGCATCTCCGGTCCGCTGTAACAGAGGCGGATGGCGGAGGACGGCAAGTCGGCGGGAGTTGGACGATGGCGGAACTGGTTGAAGGTCGGCCCATCGGGGGCACTGGGACATCGCAGATCGACGAGGCGAAGCGGCAGAAGCTGCTTGAGTTGGTGCGCGGGCGTGCGATGGCGCGGCCGACCGACCTTGCCGACGACGAGGTGATGGTCTGGCCGTCGCTGGTCGTGGTCGAGGCGGTATCCGCGGTCGTCTTCCTGATGATCTTGACGCTGCTGTCGATCTTCGTCAGCGCGCCGTTGACCGCCCACGCGAACCCGAATCAGACGCCGAACCCGTCGAAGGCGCCCTGGTACTTCCTCAACCTTCAGGAGTTGCTCCTCCACATGGACGCGGGTCTTGCCGGCGTCATCATCCCGACCGTTGCCCTCGGCGGCATCGCCGCCATCCCATACATCGACCGCAGCCCGCTGGGCGTCGGCATCCTGGGAACTTCAACAAAAGGCCGGAAGATTGTCGGCTTCTCCACCGTCTTTACCACGGCGACAATCACCGTCATGATCCTGCTCGACGAGTTCCTGCCGGCCGGCCGTGGCAACCAGTGGGGCCTCGGCAGCTACCTGAAAGACGAACTTGGCGCGCATAACATCATTTGGAACGTCTTTTTGCCGGCTGGAATCATCCTGGTGGCCATCGGCGTCTTGATGGGAATGGTGCAGCGGGTCTTCCGCCCGACCACCCGCGAGATGATCATCGCGCTCTTCACCGGCTTTTACGTCGCGTACATCGTCCTGACGTTTTTCGGCACCTCGTTCCGCGGCGAAGGGCAGAACCTGACCTGGCCGTGGGACCTGCCGCTCGAGCATCACTAGTTCGCGTTTGGCGCGTGTTTTCGTGCGCGCTGAAAGGTAGAGGCGAGCCGCTATGATTCCGTTGTCACGTACGATCCTGGGACTGGCCGTCAGTTGGCTCGTCGCGCGCCTAATCGGACTCCTGGCGAGGCTGCACATGCTGCCGTCGACGCAAGCTCGACGCGTTGCCCGCCGGGGCTTTGTTCGCAATGCCACGCTGGGATCGGTCACCCTGGTCGGGAGTCTGCTCACTGGCGGCTTCGTCCGCTTCTTCTGGCCCAACGAAACCGGCGACTTCGGCAGCGAACTGCGCGTGGCGGCCGCGGACGTGCCGGCGCCTGAATCCGCACCGTTCAAGTACAACCGAGGCAAGTTCTGGCTGGTGCGGAACGACGATGGCGTGCTGGCCCTCTATTGGAAGTGCCCGCACCTCGGTTGTACCGTGCCGTGGAATGCAGGACGTGATCAGTTTGTCTGCCCGTGTCACGGCAGCGTCTACGACCCGAATGGAGTTCGGGTCGCTGGCCCCGCGCCTCGACCGATGGACCTCATGCCGGTGACGATCGACGAGGCGACCGGCGACGTGCTAGTCGACACCGGGGCGATCACGCAACGGGGCGACTATGATCCGAGCCAGGCGACGCCCTACACCGCGTAGCGACGATCGGTTTCCGGTGGTGCTCCTCGGACTTTGAGCGCCCAAACGGGGTGATCCGCAGAACAGGAGAGCATGCAGCGTGGGCGCGGTTCAACGACTCGCAACGGTTGTGGTCATCGGGTTGGTGGCGCTTTCCACCGTCCTGGTGCTCTACCTTGCCGATGAGAGCAGCCGAATCGACGCTGAGGAAGAGGAGCAAAAGGAAGCCGCCATCGAGCGTGGCGTCGAGACGTATATCTCATTCTGCCTTCAGTGCCATGGGCCGGCGGGAGAAGGCATCGCTGGACCGGAAGGTCCCGATACGGGGCGCATTGGCGCGCCGTTAGGTGGGAATACGGACGCGACTCGTCTCAATCAGGAAGGCATCAATTCACGAGGAACGCCGGTTCCGCTCGACGTGCGCGCGGAAGCGATACGAGAGACGATCGTTGAGGGCCGAGGTAGCGGAGCGCGGGCGATGCCCGCGTGGGGAGAAGAACTCAACGCGGAGCAGATCGACGAGCTGGTCATCATGATTCAGAACGTCGATTGGGACCATGTCTACAACGAGGCGATCGAATCGGCCGGCGGGTATCCCACGCCGCCACCGGCTCCGGAAGCGGCTCAGGAGCCGGAAGAAGGTGAAGAATCTGGTGAAGGCGCGGACGAGCAGGCGGCGGGCAGTGGAACTTCGTTGGAAGTCACGACCGTCGACATTGACTTTGAGCCCACCACGCTCGAAATCGCGGCCGACACCGATGTTACGGTGACGTTGACCAACGAAGGCGCGACAGCGCACGACTTCTCAATCGATGACCTCGAAATCTACGAGGTCGTCGAACCCGGAGAAACGAAGGAATTCACTATCAACGCCCCGGCCGGAGAATACGAATACTACTGCAGCGTCCCTGGCCACAAGGAAGCCGGCATGGTCGGTGCGTTGACCGTCTCGTAGTCGTCGCCAAGGTTGAGGGATCGGCGAAAAGAGGAGCAGGCTCATGCGCGACGCAATCGAATGGCTCGGTGGCATACGGGTTGACAATCTTGCGGACTTCGGCGTCCTTGCTGACACGATCGAGGTGATCGGCGCCATCGTCATGATGCTCGGTGGCATTTACATCACCCATCGGATCCAGAAATGGGCCGATAGCATCGGCGAGCACCCGAGCGCGGTGAACACGGGCAGGGCCGGCGCGCCTCGGTACGAAGCGAAAACGTACCGCGAGTAGGCGCCGGGTCGATCCTGAAGACCTGCTCTTGGTTTCCGGACCCGGCGAGGGATGCCCTCGGTTGGGTCCGTTGCATTTCTTTGGCCCGATCGATTTTACCGGAACGCCATGAGCAATCGAGCTGGTTCCACCAATACCTATCTCTGGTGCAATGCCTGCCGGCGCAGCTTCAGTCACGACGACGCGTCGGGCGGAATCTGCCCGGTCTGCGGCGCGGAGGTGCGGGCCGTCAGCAAATGGAACGCGATCCTGCGCGGGTTGATGGCTAATCAGCTCGTCGCGTCCGACTTGCCGACCAAACATCGCCAAATCGTGCGGCTGATCTGGACGCGCAATGGGATGACCGAGCAGTACTACCGCGTCCTCGCGCCGGACATGCCGATCAATAAATTCGAAGCCGGCGTCACCGATCTGCTCTGCCGTGGGGCGGAAGAAGGATGGGTGAGGATCGTGCTGCCGCCCGCGCCCAGCAACGACGAGTCGGCGTACCGCATCGAGTTCACCGATGAGGAGCGATTCGTGGCCGAGCTCGACCGTCTCGCGCGGAGTGCTGGAAAGAAGTAACCTGGCGCGGCGAGGGCACCTGCCCGCGTGACCAATCGCCGGTAACGGAGGATTTCGATGACCGAACGGCAGATGACGTCTCGCGAGCGCGTTGCGGCCGCGACCACAGGTGATCCGGTTGACAGACCTCCCCTTAGCATCTGGCAGCATTTTCCTGAGCGCGACCAAACGGCCGACAGTCTGACCGCCGCGACGATGGAATGGCAGAACCGGTACCGATTCGACCTCGTCAAGTTCATGCCGCCCGGCGACTACCCAACGATCGACTGGGGCCTCACCAGCGAATACACCGGCGCCGTCGGCGGCACCCGCGCGGCAACAAGGCTGCCGATCAACGACCCGGCGGATTGGCCAAAGCTGAACCCAATCGACGTCACACAGGGCTTCAATGGGATCGTGCTTGACGCCTTGGCAAAGACGAGGCAAGCACTCGATCCAAACGTGCCATTGCTACACACCGTCTTCAGTCCGCTCACGATTGCCATGAAACTGTCTGGCGGGCGGGCCATCGAACACCTCCGGGCGCACCCTGCCGAGATGCATCAGGCGCTCGCCGTGATTCGCGGCGTCACGAGCGCAATGGTCACGGCCACATTCGAGGTGGATGGTGATGGGCTCTTCTTCGCGACGCAATGTGCCGACCACTCGCTCATGGACGAAGTGGAGTATCGCGAGTTTGGCATGGCGTACGACCTACCGGTCCTGGAGGCCGCGCCGGCCGATGCGATCGTCATGTGCCATTTCCACGGCGAAACGCCGATGTTTCACCTTGCGAGTCGATATCCAGCCCAGATCATCAATTGGCACGACCGCCACGCCGCGCCGCCGCTAGCTGAGGGGTGCCGGCAGTCCGGCAAGAGCGTCGCTGGCGGCATCAACGAACGGGCGATCAGCGGTCGTGGACCCGAAGAGGCGGCGGCGGAAGCAGCCGATGCCGTGACGACGATGCAGGGTCGCTCGCTCATTGTCGCGCCAGGATGTGTCGTTCCCATCGACACGCCGGACGAAAACATCCGCGCCGTGATCCGTGCCGTGGCTCCGGACCACGCTTCGTGATTGCTGACTATTCCAATCGCACGGTCGGCGAATATCTCGACGCGCTGGCGTCGTCGGCGCCGGCTCCCGGCGGCGGCAGCGCGGTGGCGTTCGCCGGCGCGCTCGCGGCGTCGCTTGCTGAGATGGTCTGTCGCCTCTCAATCGGCCGCGTGGAGGCGTCCGACGTGGACGCGGAGTTGCACGTCGCCCTGGAAACGGCCTCCAGCTTGCGCGGGCGATTGCAGCAGCTCGCTGCCGAGGATGCGGCTGCCTATGCGTCGTACGTCGCCGCGACCGGGTTGCCAAAGTCGAGTGCCGAGGAGCAGGCAGAGCGGAGAACCAGGATGCAGGCGGCGTTGCGGACCGCGGCCGACGTGCCGTCCGACATAGCGGCCGCCTGCTCGCGCCTTTTCGACATGCTGGAACCGATCGGCCGACTCGGTAACAGGCACGTGCTCTCCGACGTGGAAGTCGCCGCCTTCTTGACCGCGGCGGCAATCCGCGGAGCAACTGCCAACATTCGTGTCAATGCTCGATTGATGCGAGATCGCGAGATTGCCCAGGGCTATCTGGACCGGGCGACCGAGATCGAATCTGGCATCCAGCCCGCGGCTGACGAGATTCTCGCCATCGTCCAGCGGCGATTAGGCCATGCCTGATCGTTGCACCCGACAGGAATGGATGGGGCACTACAGGTGATCCGTCAGTCGGCAAGCGCTACGCATTCCACTTCGATCAAGACACCCATCGGCAGCTTAGCGACCTGGACGGTGCTGCGCGCGGGCGGGTTTGCCGAGAAATACCGTGCATACACGTCGTTAAACGCGGGAAAGTCGTCGAGATTGGCCAAGAAGCACGTAGTCTTGACGGCGCGGTCAAGGGACGATCCCGACGCGAGCAGGATCGCTTCGAGGTTTTGCATGACCCGTTCGGCCTGCGCCGCAATGCCGCCTTCGACGACAGTTTTCGTCTCAGGGTTCAGGGGAATTTGGCCTGCCGTGTAAACGACGCCGTTCGCTTTGATCGCTTGCGAGTACGGGCCGATTGCCGCCGGAGCTTCGGGTGTCGCGATCACCGTTCCCATCGTTTGTGCCATGTCGGATGTCCCTCTTGTCGTGGTTGGAGCGCCGGCGAACCGCCTGGCCTGCCTATCGTGCGCCCGCATCGGAAGCCGCGCGAGTCTATCAACCGGCTTTGGGTGGAACAAGCGCTGTCCCGCATCGATCGACCGCGATCCGAATCGGCTGGTTGCATCGACGCGACTCCACAACCCAATGAGAATCGCCCAAATGGGCTATCCGTACGTATATTGTGTTCGTACGGACGAGTCCGGTACACTGCGCGCATGCGAGGAAGCGGACGGGGGATCACGACGGCATGAACATATCAACCCTGCGAGCGCCTTCACTGCCACTGAAGGGGCGTTGGCTACGTCGCCGTGAGCAAATCGACGTGCTCGCGGCTGCTCGTGCCATGCAGCGTGCACTCGTCATTGTGGGATTGCTGGCGGCCGCCGCGGCCGCTGGCGTTGGACTCTATGGCTTCGTTCATACCGACCGTATTTACGAAGGCGTCATGATTGGAAATATCCCAGTCGGCGGTCTCTCCCAGGCTGAGGCGCGATCCCGCATCGAGGATCGATATGCGGAGTACCTGACGTCCTCGGTGCCAATGACCGGCGACGGCCAGGTCTTTACCGTTTCGCCGCGCCGTGCCGGGATGTCACTCGATAGTCGTACGACGGCGGAGGCCGCGTTCAATTTTGGCCGAAGCGGTCCAATCTGGGAACGAGCGGGGAACTGGGTCCAGGCGGCGCTCGGCGACAGGTTGATCGAGCCGGTCTATGCCGTCGATGAACGGCGGCTCGACTCGGTGCTGATCGACATCGCCCACGAAGTCACCAGACCTCCCGTCAACGCTGCCGTCGCCATGTCCGGCGACGATGGACCGATGGTCCGGCCGGAAGAGCCGGGTGTCGCCTTCGACCTCACGTCCACCCGCACGCGGGTTTTGCAGCGATTCTCCGCGTTCTCCACCGAACCGGTCTCGATGGTGCTGCCGCCGGTGATGCCGGACGTCACCGCGTCCAGTTTGACCACGGGGTTGCAGGGCGCGCAAGCGGCAGTGGCAAGTCCACTTGTGCTGTCGGCGCTTGATACCTCTTGGACCGTGGCGACCTCCGATCTCAAGCGCATCGTCTCCGTCCCAAGTGAGGGTGGCGAGGTACGGGTCGATCGCGACTCACTGCTCTCGCTCATCCAAAACATCGCCGCGGAAATCGAACGGCCCAGCCAGGACGCCCGTCTCTACGTCACGGACGACGGTGAGTTTGCGATTGCCGCGGCGGCGCGTTCAGTCGAGGTGGATGTCGATGCATCGGTCGATGCCGCGGCAGAATCACTGCTACGCGGGTCGCATGACGTCGATCTCGTTGTCGATCAAGCCGCGCCGGCGATCAACGACGATATGGCGGCCCAGGCGATGCAACAGGCCGAAGCACTGATCGACCAAGGTGTCGAGCTCGAGTGGCCGGAAGGTTCGGCCCGTCTCGGACGCGGTGATCTGATTGCGTCGATCACGATCGGCGCCGAGCCTGGCGAAGACGAACCGTTTACGTTTGGATTCGACGGCGCCGTTTTGTCGTCGTTGCTCGAGCCGATCACGGCCGAGGTCAACGTCGAGGGGCAGGATGCCAGGTTTCGGCTCGAAGACGGCAAGGTCCAGGTCGTCAAGAAGGCCAAATCGGGCCGGGCAGTGGACATCGAACAGACGGTCGAGTTAATCAACGAGGCCGTTCTCGACGGAACGCCGAGCGTAGCGCTGCCGATCGACCGCGTCGATCCGATGTACACCGAAGACGATCGCGCGAAGATCAAGGTTGATGACGTCCTCGGGGACTCGTCGACCTATTACGGGACCTCCAGCGAACCCCGGCGGCGCAACGTCGAACAAGCGGTGAAGTTGGAGACCGGCTGGCTGATCCCTCCGGACGGCGTCTTTTCCTATAACGAGTACATCGGCGAGGTGACTGAAGAGCAAGGATTCGTGACTGGGTTCGGCATCGTCGCCAACGGCGCTGGCGGCGTCACCACCGCACCGGTTATCGGGGGTGGCATTTGCCAAGTGTCGACGACCATATTCCAGGCGAGCTATTGGGCCGGTCTGGAAATCGTGGAGCGCTGGACTCATCCCTACTGGATCAACACGTACGGCGAGGCGCCGCGCGGCATGAAGGGCCTCGACGCGATGGTCAACATCGAAGAGGACTGGTCGCTCGACCTCAAGATGCGCAACACCACGGGCAATTGGATTGCGCTCGTCGTCCGAGCGGACGGGGAACGCGTCAGCGCCCAGATCTTAGGCGCCAATCCGGGCTGGACGATTGACGTTCAGGGACCGGAGATCACCAACGTCGTGACGCCGAGTCCCGACATGATTTTCACGGAGTCGTCGGAGTTGCCAGCCGGACAAGAGCTTCAGGTCGAGTCGGCGCAGGAAGGTTTCGACGCCGCGATCCGGCGAGTCATTACCGACAAGGATGGGCAGGTGATCGCGGATGCAACGATCGCCGGGACCTATTCCGCGTCGCACAACACGATTCTCAGAGGCACGGGCGAGGCGTCCTAACGGGGTGTAGTCCGTGCCTCCGTGGCAAGCCAAAAATCATGCCCAACGGGTTGTGCCAAACCCGTTAGAAAAACCTTGACACCCAGTACAAGACTCAGTATCATTCGCAGGCCCTTGAACGAGGGCATTCGCTGAGTCCGAACAGGCAAAGCTGAGAGCACCTTGACAAGCTGGCGCTTGACTGATGAGGTTGGGCGTCGAAGACGGAGCGAGCGTTTGTTTGCGACCGTGTCTTCGCGAGGAGACGCGGGAGCGAGCGGCGTGTGCGTGTGTCACTCGTCAACAACGAATTCAATCGTCGCCGACGCGATTGGTGGCGAATCTTGGTGGAGAGTTTGATCCTGGCTCAGGATGAACGCTGGCGGCGTGCCTAATGCATGCAAGTCGGACGGGCTGGGTTTCGGTCCAGTCACGTGGCGGACGGGTGAGGAGCGCGTGGGCAACCTG
>JBOGUE010000652.1:0-3309 GCA_050695955.1 Thermomicrobiales bacterium
GATGAAGGCAATTCAACGCGAGCTCGGCGTGGGTAGCGAGACGGAGACGGAAGTCAACGAGCTGCGCGAGAAGATCGAGGCCGCCGGCATGTCAGAGGAGGCGGAGCGCGAGGCGCGGCGCGAAGTCGACCGCCTGAGCAAGTTGCCGCCTGCCGCGGCCGAGTACGGGGTCATCAAGACCTATCTCGATTGGCTGACGGCGCTGCCGTGGCACAAGAGCACCGAAGGCGACATCGACATCCAACGCACTCGCGAGATCCTCGACGAGGACCACTACGGCCTGGTGAAGATCAAAGAGCGGATCCTCGAATACCTCGCCGTGCGCAAGCTGAAGCGCGATATGGCGGCCGAATCGGGCGAGGAGTTCGTCAATCGCGAACCAATCCTCTGCTTCGTCGGTCCGCCGGGCGTCGGCAAGACGAGCCTAGCGCAGTCGATCGCGCGGGCATTGGGCCGGGAACTGACCCGGATGTCGTTGGGCGGCGTGCGGGACGAGGCGGAGATTCGCGGCCACCGGCGGACGTACGTCGGCGCGATGCCGGGCCGGATTGTGCAGGCGATCCGGCGCGCGGGGACCAATGACCCGGTCTTCGTGCTCGACGAGGTCGACAAGATCGGCAACGACTGGCGCGGCGATCCGTCGTCCGCACTGCTGGAGGTGCTCGACCCGGAACAGAACAACACCTTCCGCGACCATTACCTGGATGTGGCTTTCGACCTCTCGAAAGTGATGTTCATCGCGACGGCGAATCTGCTCGACCCGATCCCCGCGGCGCTGCACGACCGCATGGAGATCCTCGAGCTCAGCGGTTACACCGACGAAGACAAGCTCAATATCGCCCGCAAGTATCTGGTGCCGAAGCAAATGAAGTCGCACGGGCTGGCGGTGGACAATTTCACTTGGACCGATGAGGCGCTGTTGCAGATCATTCAGCACTACACCCGCGAGGCGGGCGTGCGTAACTTGGAGCGCGAGATCGGCACAGCCTGCCGCAAGATTGCGGCGCGCACCGCCGAGGGACAAGGGGTGAGCACGACAGTCGGGAACGAAGAGATTCGCGACTATCTGGGGCGTCCACGCTTCTTCTACGAGGAGATAGTGGCGCGCACCGCGCAGCCGGGTGTGGCGATCGGCGTCGGTGTGACCGGCGTCGGCGGCGACATCATGTTCATCGAAGCGACGCGGATGCCTGGTAAGGGCTCGATGACCGTGACCGGGCAACTCGGCGACGTGATGCGCGAATCCGCGCAGGCCGCGCTCTCCTTCGTTCGCTCGCGGACCAAGGATCTCCAGATCGATCCGGATTTCTATCAGTCGGCCGATCTCCACATCCATGTGCCCGCGGGGGCGATTCCGAAGGACGGGCCGTCCGCCGGTGTGGCGATGACCACCTCACTGATTTCCCTGATGACGGGAATCCCGGTGCGCGAGGACGTGGCGATGACCGGCGAGATCACCTTGCGCGGCCAGGTGCTGGCGGTCGGCGGCATCAAGGAGAAGGCCCTCGCGGCTCGCCGGGCCGGGCTATCGACCTTCATCCTGCCGCGCCGGAATGACGTCGACCTCGACGACCTGCCGGAGGAGGTCCGGAACTCAATGACCTTCGTCCTGGCGGATACGTTGGACGACGCGCTGCAATCGTCGATGCCCAAAGAGTTCCATGCACGGCGACTTGGCGAGACCAACGTCCTTCGGGAGCCGATCGTCGTTTCCTGATCGCCGTAGACCAACGACAAAGGCAGGCGGCACATTGGCCGCCTGCCTTTGTATTTCATCGTTGACAGCAGTTACGTTGAGGCATCGACCAGGCGACGTGCGCGAGCAGCCTCGACCAGCGCCAAGAACGGCCGCCGTTGGAGTTCGTACCGCTGGCACATCCCCTCTGGGTGCCACTGTAAACCGATGGCAAAAGAGGCGGTCGGCACCGAGACCGCTTCAATCAGTCCATCGTCGGCGCAGCCCTCGATTCGTAATCCAGGCGCCGGGTCGCGAATGGCCTGATGGTGGAACGAATTGACGGGGATATCGGTCGTGCCAAAGAGCGCTTCGAGATGCCCCCCGGATTCGGCCTGGACGCGGTGACCGGGTTCGGCCGAGTCGATGCCGGCATCTTGCTGCCGGTGCTCAATCGTTTTGCCGTATTGGTCCGCGACGTCCTGAATGAGGGTGCCGCCAAGGGCGACGTTGAGTACCTGGATGCCCCGGCAAATGCAAAGCATCGGCATGTCGCGTTCGATAGCCGCATGGACCAGCTCAATCTCAAACCGATCGCGTAGCGGGCTGACGCCATACGTGGTCGGATGCACCTCAGAGTCACCATAGAGGGCGGGCTCGACGTCGGCGCCGCCGCTGAGAATGACGCCGTCGACCAGGTCCAGCAGTGGCGCCGCATGGTCGTCCTGCAATGGCAGGATGATCGGAATTGCGCCTGCCGCTGCCACGGATTCGACGTAATTGCGCGAGAGGATCAGCCGCTCAAATGTGCCGTGGGAGAGCTGGTCGATGGAGACCGACGGCGTGATCCCGATCACGGGTTTCATAGGGTGGTCACTCCTTGGCTCGGCGTCATCCCTCGACGCTCCTGACGGCGTCCACGATGGCGAGAGTATAGGCCCAACGGACGCGGTCTGAAATTACGCGGTGGTTGGCCTTGACACGGGTGCGGACGGTCCGTATCATTCCGCCTCGCCGCGAGTGGTGCCGGCCAATCGTCGCGTCCAAGAAGTCGGCCGCCGATGACGGCGAACGATCTTGACGGTGTGAGCGGCCTGAGGTATCATCCACGGTGCTGTCGGTGATGAGCCGGCAGTTGTCTCGCCTGGAAGGGTGAGACGGGGCAACAGAGTCGGAGGGCAGCGCTTTGTAGATCGTCGTCGACGATCCCGCTCGTAGGTTGAAGCATCAGCCCCGAGCATGCGCTTTGCCCGCCCCAGCACGCTGGGGCGGTTCTGCTGTCCGGCGGCGCAAAGCCGCCCGAGTGAGCACCTTGACAAGCTGACAGCCGACGTGGAAGCGTCGGAGGTCGAAGACGGAGCGAGCGCAGAGGCGCGCCGTGCCGCTGGCGGCTCTTTTGGAGTCGTCGAGGGTGCGGCGACGCGAAAAAGCGTGACGCGTGCGAACCAAACCGCAATTCCGAAATTCGGAATCCGAATTCCCAGGTTCTACCGGTAAGGTAGGCCTGATCTTGGTGGAGAGTTTGATCCTGGCTCAGGATGAACGCTGGCGGCGTGCCTAATGCATGCAAGTCGGACGGGCTGGGTTTCGGTCCAGTCACGTGGCGGACGGGTGAGGAGCGCGTGGGCAACCTG
>JBOGUE010000653.1:0-5160 GCA_050695955.1 Thermomicrobiales bacterium
TTCGTATACTGTTCGGCGTTACTATCCACAAAAATGGTGATAGTCCATGATTCCATGTCTGCCGCCGTAATCGAGTGATTTCTTCGTGGCTGGCTCCCTGCTCGAAAGCCTTGAAATAGACGCAAGGCACGCCAGGCAAGTCGTCGACCGTTGGCGGAGATTCATAAACAAGGTCAACGATCGGATCCTCCTGGAAAGAGCCATCTAGCAACTCTCCATACCTCAGATCAAAATTCAAAGACTGCCGGGCGTTAGTAGCATCTACGAGGCCCGGGACCGGTTGCCCTTGGTGGACAAACCCACCCTGCTCAAGTGCCGCGGTGAGCATATCTCTTGCCGGTCCCGACCTAAGTTCTCTCATCCGATTTCCTCGTTTGGTCTGCCCTGGAGTTCGTACCTCCAACCTTGCCTCTCACGGACGGCTCGAATCTGGTAACCCCGACGTCTAAGCTCGGCAACTATTCGGTGGGCCGTAGGTTGCGAGACATCAAGTGCATTCGCAAGTTGACGAGCGTTAATTGTTCGCTGCTCGATTAGCGTTGCCGCCCTTCTGAAACGGAGTTCTATTTGACGTGTGCGCTCGTAGGTCATCCGCCACACCGCAGCTAAAGATGAACAGATCGTTTGTTCTTGTCGTCTACAAACTATCACATATGACTGCTAAGTCAATCCCTTCATGATCTATATCTATCACGGATAGATCATCTCCATCGGCTCCGAGGATCTGCAAGCGGTCGGACCGCACGTTGCGATTGATCTGACCAGTAGGCGTTCGCGTCTATTTCGACGTCGACGGTTCATTCACACCGGAGGGTGGCATCGGCCGCACCACTGTCGAGGCAACGACCGACCGCCTCGCCGCCCGCCCCTGGCATCTCTTGCACAACCTAACTGAACGGATCGTCCACACCGGCGGCATCCCGCTGCCTAATTCCCTCGGCATCGCCTTGCCTCCCGATTCCTGGCCAACCGCGCGCTATCTTATCCCGTACCGCGACGACCGCGTCCCGCCTCCGCCTCGACGCCCAACCGACGCGCGATCGCCTCAACCGCTCCCCGCGTCACCACCCCCGCCCCCTCCAACGCCTCGATCAACGCTTCCAGTCGCAGACTAACCGGAATCTCCTCAACCCCTTCATCCCTACCATTCAGCACACGCTCTCGCAACGTCACCTCGTGCCGGTACGCTGTCACCTCCCCCTGCCCAAGCGCTACGTGATTCGCCAAAACCACATCCGCCACAAACCGCTCGGACCCGTCCTCCTCCGGGATCGCCACCGTCACCGTCCCCGGCGCCAACAATGCGAGCATCTCCCCATGCCCCCGCTTCCCCCGCACGATCACAACGAGCGTCACCTCACGCCGCCCCTCACCCACCGCGCCTCCTACTTCTCGCCGCACCAGACTCGTCACCCGCACCGCCGTCCCATCGACCCACACAAACTCGATCACGGCGCCCTCCCCCGCTTTCCTGTCGCCCAAACGCTTGACTTTCGTTCCGCCCTCCCCTACCGTTCTGATACGTTTTAGTAACCCAATGCAGGAGGCGATGATGCACGCACCACGCGTCACCATCCGCTCCGTCGCCGCCGAGGCCGGCGTCTCAATTACCACCGTCTCCAACGTCCTCACCGGGCGGCACAAGCAGATGGCGACCGAGACGCGCTCCCGCGTGCTCGACGCCATGACGCGCCTCGGCTACCGCCCGAACCTCATCGCCCAAAGCCTCGTCACCAGTCGCACCGCCACCATCGGCCTCATCATGAGCGACCTCACCAATGCCCTCTATCCGCCCGTCACCATCGGCGCCGAAGCCGCCTGCCGCGCCGCCGGCTATACCCTTCTCCTCGCCAACGCCGACGACGTCGAGACCGAACGGCGTGCGGTCGAGATGATGCGCGCCAAACGCGTCGACGGCCTCCTCCTCTTTTCGATCTCCTTCCTCGATATGCCGGCCGACCACCTCCTGCAAGCCCACGCCGACGGTACGCCGGTCGTCGTCATCAACCGCTCACTCCCGGCCGATACGCCCATTCCTAGCGTCGCCTTCGACCACTACGGCGGCGCCCGCAAAGCGACCCGCTACCTGATCGAGCTCGGCCACACACGCATCGCCCACATCGCCGGTCCCGCCAACCGTTTCACCGGCATCCAACGACGGCACGGCTACGAGAAGGAACTGGCCCACGCGGGCATCCCGCTCGACCCCGCCCTCGTCGTCGACGGCGACTATTCGTTCGAGAGCGGCGAGCGCCTCATGCCCCGCCTCTGGCACGCCCACCCCACCGCCGTCTTCGTCGGCGGCGACGCTCTTGCCCTTGGCGCCCTTCGCTCCCTGCACCACCTCGGCGTCGCCATTCCTCACGACCTCTCGCTCGTCGCCTTCGGCAACCCCGACTCCGTCCGCTACGCCACCCCCGCCATCACCACCATCGACCTCCCCGTCGCCGAGGCTGGCCGCCTCGCCGTCCAGCGCGTCCTCCGCCTCATCCGCTCAAGTCAGCGCGACGTCGCCGAACCCACCGCAGAAACGGAGGTGCACACGCTCAAAACGACCCTCTTGGTCCGCGACACCACGAAGGCCTTAACGCCTAACGCCTAACGCCTAACGCCTGTCGCCTATCGCCTGTCGCCTGTCGCCTGTCGCCTGTCGCCTGTCGCCTGTCGCCTGGAAAGGAGCCTCCCCATGTCATCTGGGCTATTCATCCCCCGTGGTCCCCGCATCTCTCGCCGAAACCTCGTCGGCGGCGCGGCCGCTCTCGCCAGCGCCGCGGCCCTTCGTGCACCACGTTCAGCCTCGGCCGCCGTCGATCTCGACTTCGTCGTCTGGAACTACGCCGTTGACATCGTCCAGGACAACATCAACCTCTTCCAGGAGCAGTTCCCCGACGTCACCGTGAACCTTAGCGACTTCGCCTGGCCCGCCTTCCACGAGACGATGGTCAACCGCTTCCAGTCCGACACCCCGACCGACGTCGCCTACAACGGCGGCAACTGGCTTGAGGAGTTCGCCGCCGCCGGTTGGGTCGTCCCCCTCGAAGATCACTTTGACTGGGTCACCGGCTACCAGGACAAAGTCCTCGGCTTCGCCTGGCAGGACATGACCTACGACGGCAAGGTCTACGGCCTCCCCTACTACGCCGACACCATCACCTTCATGTACAACGAGAAAATCCTGACCGACGCCGGCATCGCCGCCCCGCCCCAGACCTGGGAGGAGGTCACCGAGCAGTCCCTGGCGCTCAAAGAAGCGGGCATCGAGTTCCCCTTCGTCTACGAGTTCGCCAACACCCTGCCCAACGTCAGCGAAGCCTTCGCCAGCATGGTCTTCGGCCGCGGCGGCGAGCTGATCGACGAGGAACTGAACCCGCTCTGGACCGACCCGGCCAGCCCGGCGGCGCAGCAGCTTACCTGGCTCGTCGACGCCAAGAACACCGACCAGATCCTGACCATCCTGCCGCACGAAACCGACATCACCCGGGCGATGAACACCGGCCAGCACGCCTTCACCGTCATGTTCAACTACAACCTCGCCGCCCTCAACAACGCGGCCACCTCGGCCCTGGCCGGACAGTTCAAGCTCGCCCTCATGCCGGGCGAAACCCACGAGTGCTACGGCTTCGCCAAGTTCTACAACATGACCACGATGGCCGTGGACCGCGGCCAAGAGACGATCGCCGCCACGGGCCAATTCATCCAATACTTCGCCGGCGAAGTCGACGGCGGCTACCCCGTCGCCAAGCGCTGGGCGGTCGAGCAGGGCCTCGGTTTCGGCCAAACCCCGCTCTTCGACGACCCGGACGTGATCGCCGCTTATTCACAATGGGTCGATGTCGATCTCTGGCGCGAGCAGCTCGACATGGCTCGCGCCCGCCGCCAGGCCATCTGGTACGGCATCTGGAGTGAACAGTTCCACCCGCTCCTCGGCCGTGCCCTCGCCGGCGAAATCAGCGCCGAGCAATGCCTCGAAGACGCCGCCGCCGCCTGGAACGACCTCAAGGAGCGCGTGCAGGGTTAGGCGTTAGGCGTTAGGCGTTAGGCTACTCGTCTCGTCACGTCGTAGGGGAGGGACCTGCGCCGGACTCCGCTCCCCGTCGCCCGCGGGGCGACTTGCCGCTTTAGCGGCCGTTCAAGCGAACGTCGTCAACTCGTGCTCATTCTGAGAACATCGGCCAGTGCCACCCGGTTCCCATTGGAATGCCCCACATGGCAAGACCGACTGCCGTACCAGGACACACAGAAATCGCCCGAGGCATCACCACGCCCCGCCGTGCCCTCGATCCCCACGCCCGCACCGGCCTCATCATGGCCGCCCCGGCCCTCCTCCTCATCGCCGTCTTCACCCTCTACCCCTTCGCCCGCGCCGCCTACGAGAGCACCCGCATCGCCTCTCCGATCTTCCCGCCCCGCTACGTCGGCCTCGAGAACTACCGGGACACCCTCGCCAGCGACTACTTCCTCGACGCCGCCCTCACCACCCTTCGCTTCGCCGCGATCACCGTTCCGCTCCTCGTCGTCTTCGGCGTCCTCGTCGCGCTTCTCCTCAATGAGTCCTTTATCGGCAACACCGCCCTGCGGATCGGCATGCTCCTCCCCTGGGCCATCCCTGCCACTGTCGCCGGTCTCATTTGGAAGTGGATCTTCCTCGACAGTTGGGGCGCCCTCAACGCGCTCCTCTATGCCCTCGGCATCATCGACGGCTACATCCAATGGCTCGGCACGCCCCGCCTGGCGATGATGGCCGTCGTGATCGTCTTCGTCTGGTCCCAACTCCCGCTGGCCGCCATCTTCCTCCTCGCCGCCGTGCAAGCCATCCCGGACGATCTCTACCAGGCCGCCGCCCTCGACGGCGCCGGACCACTGGGCCGGTTCCGCGCCGTCACCCTACCCAGCATCCGCCCAATGCTCGTCATCGTCGCCCTCTTCGAGCTCCTCATGGCCATCACCAACTTCGACGTCGTCTACTCCCTCACCCAGGGCGGCCCCGGCACCGCCACCACCATGCTCACCTACTTCACCTGGTCCGAAAGCTTCAAACAGCTCGACTTCGGCCAAGGCTCCGCCCTCGCCATCCTCATCGCTCTCGCCTCCCTGGCCGCCATCCTCGTCCTCGTCCGCGCCATGCCCAAAGACGCCCTCGTCGAGTGAGTACCGAGTACC
>JBOGUE010000654.1:0-6404 GCA_050695955.1 Thermomicrobiales bacterium
GGCGGTAACGGCACGGGCGGTGGCAATGGCACCGGCGGTGACGACGACGATGGCGGGGGCGACGACGACGACTAACCGGCCGTCTGCAATTCACCTGCTCATTTCACCCACCCTGTCACACGCGGCGCCGCCGGGGCCTAACCTGGCGGCGGCGCGCGTGCATATTGGCGACTGGTTGCGGGTGGATCGCCGGCGTTGACCGCTTTTTGCCCGCGGTGAGAGGAGTCGTCAGCGGTAGGATCCAGGGTTGTGGCGTTATGCGGTGGGTTTCGGCCGCGAGGTCGACGGTCGGGTCGATCATCGGCCGCGGAGCGCGTCCGTTGAGCGACACGACTGCCTGAGCGCGGATCTCGATCGCTTCGTGGCCGTCCGCGCGGAATTGCTCGGCGAGATAGTGACTGAATTGCAGGATCATATCCGGTTGCGTTGCCATCTTCCGCACCTGAAGCGACGTCAGGTAGTGCCGCGGCTCGACTTCCCAGGTGGCGCCGCGGACCGGATTGGTGGCGAAGAAACGGACCTCGCCTCTCTTGTCACGCAGTTTCATCCGCCACGAGAAGCGATGGCCCTCCTCCGTCCAGGCGACGTCGCCGGGGATGACGTGGTGGCGGAGCGGGATCAGCGCCTGTACACCGAGGAAGATGGCTAGGAAGGCGACGATGGCGCGCTGGACCGGCCGCAATCCGGTCGCGGGTGCTGGGGGTGCGTGGTCAATGCGATCGCCGCGTGGCGTGGGCCGCGGGTCGATGCGCGGCGCGAAGGGCGGCAGGCGCCCGATCAGACGACGGGGATAGTCGGGGGCAAAGTAGAGGAGCGTCGCGGCAAGGGCCAGCCACGGAAAGATGCCGATAGCGAAGAGCTGGTCGTTCATGACGTGGAAGAGGATGGCCGCGACAAAGGCGAAGGGGCGCGTGCGCCGCCAGAGGAGGAGCGGCACGATCAGGAGATCGAAGAGCAGGCCGCCGTAGCAAATGGAGTAGACCATCCACTCCTCGGTGAACCAGCGGCCGATCAGGGGAAAGTCGGTCCGAAAGGCCAGCCACGAACGCATCGGCTCGCCGCGCAACCAGTCCCCGTTCAACTTGGCCACTCCGCCGAAGAGATAGACGATGGCGAGTTGGGCGCGGAGAAGCCAGAGTGCCCAGGCGGGCGCGGTAGGAGTATGGCGCTCGGGGTGGTCGGCGGCGTCGAAGGAAAGGGCGCGGTGGGCTGGGACGAAGATCAGGGCGAAGCTGAGGAGACTGATGAAGTAGAAGTGGTTGAGATAGTGGGCCTTCTCCAGTAGGAAAACGTAGGTGAAGCCGAGGAAAAAGAGCGCGGTAGCTACGCGATACCAGAGTCCGACGACGATGCAGAGGGCGAGCGCGCCGAGGCCGAGGAAGTGGAGGTACATGCCGGAGCCTGGCCAGGGTTTGACCCACTCGAAACCGACGTAGGTAAAGTTGAACCGCGGATTGACGTAATACTGAGCGATCCAGCCGTGGTCGACGTAGCGATAGACCTCCCAGAGCATGATGAGGCCGAAGGCGATGCGGAAGGCGACGATCGAGGCGACGTCGACTGGGGCGAAGAGGCGGTGAACGAACCGGTCGGTCGCGACACACCACGGGCGGCCAACCCGCGGACTGTGCAGGGTGATTGCCGAGGGCGATGACAACGCCGGTGCACGTCGGGACATGGCACGCTCCCATCAGAGGCGTGCCACCATCGAACCCGCGCCCGTCACGATCCCATCCGAATGGCGAGGCGCCTCACCCAAGTGGAGGGCATAGAGTATGTGATTGATACGAAAGGTTTGCTCATCGAGCACCAGGGTAGTTGACGGCCTTTCCGCGGGGATGAATCCTCGCGCTCAACCTACGAAGCCCTCCAGGGCTGTTGTGGTGGACGCCTCGTGCTCAACCACGGAGGGGTTTCGTAGGTTGAGCCCAAGGTTTCCAATCTTAGGAAGTCGGCTAGATGCCTAACGCCTAACGGCTTGCGTCTGACGGCTGACGGCTCCGGTCAACGCCCGGTTCAGGTCCCAGCAGATGTCGGCGACGTCTTCCAGGCCGATGGAGATGCGGACCATGTCGGGGCCGACGCCGGCCGCGTCGAGTTGCACGTCGGACATTTGCTGGTGGGTGGTGCTGGCGGGGTGGATGATGAGGGACTTGGCGTCGCCGACGTTGGCGAGGTGACTGATGAGGCGGAGTTCCTCGACGAAGCGCTTGCCGGTCTCCCGGCCGCCCTTGACGCCGAAGGTGAAGATCGCGCCCGCGCCCTTTGGCAGGTACTTCTCGGCCAACGACCGGTGTGGGTTGTCTGGGAGGGTGGGGTAGCTGACCCAGCCGACGGCCGGGTGGTCGACGAGGAAGGTAGCCACCTGCTCGGCGTTGCGGCAATGGCGCTCCATGCGGACGTGGAGTGTTTCCAACCCTTGCAGGAAGAGGAAGGCGTTGAAGGGGCTGAGGGCGGGGCCGAGGTCGCGCAGGTTTTCGGTGCGCGCCTTCATCAGGTAGCCGTATTCGCCAAAGGTCTCGTAGAAGCGGATGCCGTGGTAGCCGGGGGAGGGCTCGGTCATGCCGGGGTACTTGCCGTTGTCCCAGGGGAAGCGGCCCGATTCCACAATGACCCCGCCGATGGAGGTGCCGTGGCCGCCGATGAACTTCGTCGCCGAGTGAACGACGATGTCGGCGCCCCACTCCAGCGGCCGGCAGAGGTAGGGGGTGGCGAAGGTGTTGTCGATAATCAGGGGCACGCCGGCCTCGCGGGCGACAGAGGCGACCGCCTCGATGTCGAGGACGTTGATGCGGGGGTTGCCGATCGTCTCGCCGTAGATCGCGCGGGTTTGGGGCGTGATCGCCCGGCGGAAGTTCTCGGGGTCGCTGGGGTCGACGAAGACGGTATCGACGCCCCACTTGCGCAGGGTAACGTCGAATTGAGTGTAGGTGCCGCCGTAGAGGGTGTTGGCCGAGACGATCTGGTCGCCCGGCCCGAGCAAGGTGGCGAGGGCGATGAACTGCGCCGCCTGACCGGAGGCGACGGCCAGTGCGCCGACGCCACCTTCGAGCGCGGCCACGCGTTCCTCGAAGGCGGCCGTGGTCGGGTTCATGATGCGGGTGTAGATGTTGCCAAAGCGCTGGAGAGCAAAGAGCTCGGCGGCGTGGTCGGAGTCCTCGAAGACGTAGGAGGTCGTCTGGTAGATCGGCATGGCGCGGGCGCCGGTGGTGGGGTCGGGGCGCTGGCCGGCGTGGACCGCGAGCGTGTCGAAGGAAAAGAGGTGGTCGTCCTCGACGCCGTTCGGCGACGCGCCGTCTTGTGAGAGTCCCCGTGCCTGTTGCTGTTCCATGTTCTATCTCCAGCCTAGGCGTATGATTCGCCTGCGGTAGCATCATAGCGGCGGTTGGTTGTCTCATTCTGAGGCGTCCGCCATGCTGTCGTAAAGGACGCTCCGTCGCGGAATGGTATGACAGCGAGGTTCCATGCGCGAGAGCACCGCGGCCCACAAGGATGCTTTGCCCGCAGGTCATGCGGTCCGATAGCATAGGAAACATCGAATCGACGACGACATGGCGCGCGCAGGGAATTAACCCCAGCGTGGCCCGTCATCTCATTGGGGAGCACAATGGTTGCGCTCGAGCAGTTGATCCCTGGCGCGAAGGTACGCGGGATCGTTCCCGACGATGTCGTTTCCGTTATTAGCGGGAAGCCGCGCGGGAGCGCGGTCGATCTTACTTACCGCATCGAGTCGACTGGGCGGGTCGACAACCGCCTTCTGTTTCGGACCGACGAGTCCGCGCTGGAGCTGGTCGAGCGAGACCGGGAATGGGCCTACGACGCCGACGGCGATCTGTTCCGCCTAGTTATGGAAGCGCAGCGAATTCGGCTCGCGCACCTGTTCGATCCGCAACTGGCCGTCTCGGTCTCACAGGTCGAGCCGCTGCCGCATCAAATCGCGGCCGTCTACGACGTGATGCTCCAGCGGCAACCGCTCCGCTTCCTCCTCGCGGACGATCCCGGGGCCGGCAAGACGGTGATGACCGGCTTGCTGATCAAGGAGCTGATGCTGCGCGGCGACCTACGCCGCTGCCTGATCGTCGTGCCCGCGGCGCTCGATCAGCAGTGGCGGGAGGAGTTAGAGGACAAGTTCGGCCTCTACTTCGAGGTGATGGGCCGGGAGCAAATCGAGAGCGCAGTTGGCAGCCCCTTTGCGCGGCACGAGCTCGTCATCGGCCGGATCGATCTCTTGAAGCAAGAGGACAACGTTGAGCGCCTGCGGCAGCTGGAGGATGACTGGGATCTAGTCGTGGTGGACGAGGCGCACAAGATGAGCGCTTCCTACCAGCCCGGCAGCCACGAGGTGAAGGAAACCGCGCGCTACAAGCTGGGAAAGACCCTGGGTGAGCGGACGCGGCACCTGTTGCTCCTGACCGCGACCCCCCATCGGGGCAAGCAGGCCGACTTCCACTTGCTCCTGTCGCTGCTGGACCCCGATCGGTTCGAGGGAAGCGCCCGCCGTGGTGACGGCCGCGTCGACGTGGGCGACATGATCCGCCGAATGATGAAGGAGGATCTGGTCGACTTCGAGGGGCGGAAGCTCTTTCCGAGTCGCTTCGCCACGACCGTCAGTTACACGCTTTCCGACCAGGAGCGGGAACTCTACGAGGCGGTCACCCATTACGTGCGGGAGGAGATGAACCGGGCCGACGAGGTTGCCCGCGAGGGCGGGGAGGGGCGGCGGAGACGGACGGCGATCGGCTTCGCATTGACCATACTGCAGCGGCGGCTCGCCTCTTCGCCGGAAGCAATCTTCCGTTCACTCGTGCGCCGCCGCGAGCGCCTTGAAGGAACCCTCACTGAGCAGCGCGCTGCCCGCGGCGGGCGGGTGGGCCAGAACGGATGGACCCATCGACTCGGTCGCGTGGCGGACTTGGACGAGCTGGAGACCGACCTGGATGAGCGACCGGAAGACGAAGTCGATGAGGTCGTCGACCAAGCGTCCGCCTCCCGCACGCTGGCTGAACTCGAACTGGAGATCAATAACTTGCGCGAACTCGAAGGTATGGCGCGACAGCTCTGGGAGCTGGAGGTCGACTCCAAGTGGCGGAAGCTGCGCGAGCTGTTGGAACACGAGCAGGAGATGCGTGAGCCGGACGGGCAGCGCCGCAAACTGATTATCTTTACCGAGCACCGGGACACGCTCAATTATCTGGTCCGCCAGATTGGTGATCTGCTCGATCAGCCGGGCGCTGTCGCCGCGATCCACGGCGGAGTGCCGCGCGATGAGCGGCGCGACATTCAGAACCGCTTCAACAACGACTCCGAGGTCGTCGTCCTGGTCGCCACCGACGCCGCGGGCGAGGGGATCAACCTGCAGCGACGCGCGCACCTGATGATCAACTACGACCTCCCCTGGAACCCGAACCGGCTCGAACAGCGGTTCGGCCGCATCCACCGCTTCGGTCAGAAAAAGGACTGCTACTGCTGGAATCTCGTCGCCGCTGACACGCGGGAGGGAGACGTCTATCGCACGCTGCTGGAAAAACTGGGCGAGGCGCGCGAGGCCCTTGGCGGCAAGGTCTTCGACGTGCTTGGTCAACTCTTCGCCGATACCTCGCTGCGCGACTTGCTGCTGCGGGCGGTTCGCGAGGGGGATGACCCCGCCCGGAAGGCGGAGCTCGATCGGGTGGTGGCAGATGTTGCCGGGCTGGAGCAGTACCGCGAATTGTTGGAGCGGTATGCGCTCGACCGCAGTGTCATCGAAGCCGCCGATCTGGCGAAGCTGCGGGAGGATCGAGAGCGGGCGGAGATCAATCGTCTCGTGCCGCACTTCATCGCGTCCTTCTTCGTCGAGGCGTTTTCCCGTCTCGGCGGCGTGGCGCAGGAGCGCGAACCGGGGCGCTATCAAATCATTCAGGTTCCGGGGGAAGTTCGGCGGCGCGGGCATCGTGTCGGCAATGCACCGGCGATCCCGGAGCGGTACACACGCATCTGCTTCGAAAAGGGGCTGATCCATTGTGATGGCAAACCTGAGGCGGAATGCGTGGCGCCGGGCCATCCGTTGCTGGACACGACGATCAAGTTGACGCTGGAGCGGTGGGGCGAGTTGCTGCGCCAAGGGGCGATGCTGGTCGACCCGCGGCCGGGCGAGGATCGGGCGCGCGCGCTCTTCGCCGTCCGTTCCGACGTCACAGACGATCGGACACTGCCCGACGGCGGACGCCCGGTGGTCTCCTCCGAAATCCACTTCGTCGAAATCGATGCGGACGGGCAGGCCCGCGGCGGGAGCGTCGCCCCGTATCTCGATTACCGCGCCCTCACGGAGGATGAGCGCGCAATCGTGGCGCCCCTGCTCGATGAACCCTGGTTGCAGGAGGTCGATGCCGAGGAGGCCGAGACGTACGCGGTCGAGCATCTGGTCC
>JBOGUE010000655.1:0-4943 GCA_050695955.1 Thermomicrobiales bacterium
GATCAGCGCCGCGCCGTCGAACATGACCGCGTCGGCCAAGCGCCGCACGAACGGCATCGTCAGCGCTAGGAGCGCCTTCGAGGTGCGGCTGTCGACGATTTGCCACACGACCGGGACGCCGGCCAGCCGGGCCGCAATCGCCGCGTGAGGGTTGGCGAGCCCGCCGATCAAGACGAGATCGACGTTGCGTTCCCGGATCAGCCGCGCGATGCGCCGGACCGCTGGCACAAATCCGATCAGGAAGTCCAATTGCAGTCGCGGATCGGGTTGTGCGCGCAGGCGGTGGAGCGGCATCGCCACGACCTCGACGCCGGCCGTTTCGATGCGTGCCCGCGCATTGCCTGGCTCATCGGGCAGCAGCATGAGGCTACGCATCCCGCACGCACGGAAGACCGGTTCGAGGCGAACCGCCTCGTTGTGTGGGCCGCCATAGATGGGGTAATGGACGACGCGGAGGATGTTGGCGTCAGACGTCGTTGGTGGGGACGGACCTCCGTGGAGATCCGCGCCGCCAAGATCAATCCTCTCGCTCGCAACCGCCAGGTAGTTTCGGTTCCGCGCGGTCGAGTCGCGGCCGATGGTATCGACGGGAGCCGGGCCATGTTCGCGGAGGTGATAGAAGCGGTAGCCGAAGCCGGCGAGGAGGGATTCGACGGCGCTGACGTCGCGACCGGGGACGACCTCGAAGATGATCGCGGGGGCGGCGGTCGCCAGTATCTGCCGCATCCCTGCCAGCACCTTGTCCTCGAATCCTTCGACGTCGATTTTGACGAGGTCGATGGCTTCGATCCCGGCGCACGCGTCGTCGATCGTCTGCACGGGCGTCTCGACCAGCTCACCGGGCACACCGTAGAAGCCGTCCGGGTCCAGACTGGCCGAATAGGGCAGGTCGCCGCCGGGCACGTGGAGGGTGATCGTGCCAGTGCGGTCGGCGACGGCGGTCCGGTGGGTTTGGCAGCGCGCCTGCCAACCGTTGCGGGCGATCTGCTCGTTCAGGCGGTCGAAGATGCGCGGCACGGGCTCGAAAGCGACGACGCGAGCATTGGGATTCGCGGCGCAGGCAAGGAGGGTGAAGAACCCGGTGTGCGCGCCGACGTCGAGGACGACGCGGGCCTGCCGGGCCAACTGGTAGAAGACGCGCGTCGTTTCCCCCTCGTAGCCATCCAGGCCGCGCCAGAAGACGCGCCGGCCGATGAAATCGCCCGTGGTCGAGGCGTACGTGAAGCCGGCGCCATCCGGCAACGCGACGCGGAAGGTACGGCGGACGGGAAGGCGCGACCAAACGCGTTCCGGCAGCACCCCGATGCGCGTGAGCCCGCGCACGGGCGCGCTGACGACCGGCGTCCCGGTCGCCAGGGTGAGGAGGGAGAGGAGCGCCGCTTTACGTCGCATGGCGCAGGATCCCAATGGGCGACGGCTTCGGCTGATCGACATAGAGCGGCTGCTGGCCGACCTCGCGGGCGAAGATCTCAATCGCCGACGTCACGTCGTCCGTGATGAGGAAACCGCCGGGCTTCAGCCGGGGCCAGGCGGCGCGGTACTCCGCCAATTGTCCCCCCACGGTGTGGGCAGCATCCTGCACGAAGAGATCGATGCCGTCGCCGTCGACGGGAACGGTCTTGAGCAAGCGGGCGGCGGGACCGAGGCGCAACTCCCAGCGATCGCGCCTGGTCGGGTCGACGGCCGCCCCGATCGAGGCCTCCGCCCGCGGATGGAGGTGGGGAAGGTCGATACTGATCAGCCGCCCCTGCCGGTTCTCGTCCAGTGCCTGCAGGATCGCGGCAGTCGAGAAGCCATTGGCGACCCCGGTTTCCACAACCACCCGCGGACGGAGCAGGCGGCAACAGGCGTAGGCGACCATGACGAGCTCTCGCGAGCCGTCCGGGCTGCCGTAAAGGGCACTCGCCCGGCGCAGTTTCGGACGCGGCACGTCGGCCAAGACACGCTCGATATCGGCGACATTCGCGCCGGTGATGATCCGCACTGCCTCTGGTATCGCGTGCAGTTGGGCCGGCCGCTGGAGCGGTGGATACCGCCGATCCCGCCTCCGGTCGCGGGCGTTCTGGACGTTAGCCACAGCCCAGGTCGGATGCCGCAAACAACGCCAGGCCATCGTCAGGCCACGCAGCGCCGCGCGTTGCCAGCGCCCCGCGTCGTGCGTAGAAACGGCCATGGATTCGGTCATCGCGGAGGTCCTTTGGTGGTTCATGGCTGGGCCGTTTGCCGCCGCCGCGCGGGACTGAAGTCACCGTGCTCATCCCAATAACCCGGCCGAAGCCGGCTGGGACCGGCCGAAGCCGAGGATGCTCGGCGAGTGCGGAGGGCGGAGACGGCCGCGACGGCGTGGGGGGTGAGGACGGCGATGAGGGCGGGGGTAAGCCAGAGGTAGCGGTCCCAGAGGGCGTTGTGGAAGAGACCGGTGACGAGGTAGCCAAAGAAGCTGGCGCCGAAGCCGAGCAACAGCATCATGGGGGGGGGAGTGGCAAGCGCACCCCGCGCCAAGAGCGTGCGGGCCGGGACGTTGAGCAAGACGACCGCGATGGTGAGGATGCCGGCGAGGCCGAGGACGCCGGCCGAGGACCAGAGTTGGAGATAGATGTCGTGCGATGCGAGGGCGTCCTCGAAGCCGACGCCGGTGAAGGGGTTGGCGAGGACGCGATCGAGTCCCTGCTGAAACTGGTCCTGACGCATCTCGTCGCTGGCGAAGACTCCCTGGACGACCGTGCGGTCCTCGCTGCCGAAGAGGCGGGCCAGGGCGTTGCCGGCCGGGAGGTTGACGACGCCGGTGACGATGAGGCCAGTGCCCGCGAAGAAGGCGGCGGCGATACCGGCAGCGATCTCGGCGCGCTTAGTGAAGGCGGCCATCGCGATCAGGGTCATGCCGATGCCGGCGAGCCCAGCGCGCGAGCCGCTAATGAGCAAGCCCGCGGCCAGGGTCAGACCGCAGCCGACACCGATCCAGCGCCCGAGGCCGCGCGACAGCAGCGTGAGCGCGATGGCGGGGCCGGTCGCCATGACGCAGGTCAGCGCCAGATGGTTGGGGTGATTCGTCAGCCCGTCGGCTCGGCCGTGATAGAAGTTGCCCATCTCGAGAATCGCCACGAGCGCGCTGACCGTGACCGAACACACCCAGAGCCAGGCGATGCGGCGCAACTCAACGACGCTCGGACTCCAGAAGGCGAAGAGGATCGGAACGAGGATCGAGGCGATCGAGAAGCGGATGAGCTGAGCGAGGCTGGCGGAGGGGTTGGCGGCGAACATTGAGCCGAGGAGACCGCCAACGACGATCAAGAGCGCTCCGCCGACGAGCCAGCGGACCGGGGCGAGCCGCTCCTGCCCGCCGCGGACGACGAGGCCGGGGAGCAAAACGAGGGCGGCGAGGAGAAAGAAGAGATCGCTGAGGGCGACCGAGGCGCCGAGGCGGACGCCGTTCCAGGCGAGCGTGACGACGGCGGCAGCGAGGGCGGCCGAGGAGAGACCGCGAGTGCCCCAGCGGTGGAGGACGAACACCGCGATCAGGCACCCCGCTACCGCGACTACCAGCCCGCCGGCCAGCGCCAGTGGCAGATAGACGAGGGCAGCCCCTACGCCGGCGGCGCCGGCAACGGCGACGGCGATCAAGACCAGGGACGCGCCGCGCGCCGGGGCGTGCCAGCCGGATGGCCGGTGGAAGAGGCGGGCGGCGCGGTCGACGCCGGGTGGTCGGAGGAAGCCGACGACGAGGACGAAGACCAGGGCAACGAGCGAGGAGAGTGTCACCGCCCAGGCGACGCCGATCAGCCCATCGTCCCAAAAGAGGAGGGCGCAGAGGCAGAGGGTCGCCAGCGAGACCAGCTCGGAGAGGCTCGGGGTGCCGGGGCGGCCGAGACCGCGCAGGACGTCGGCGCTGACCTGGCGCAGGTTCATCAGGACGCTGCCACAGGCGAGGATGACCAGGACGGTGTAGGCGTCGTCGGTGGTCACGTCGAAGAGGATACGCAGGAGCTGCCGGCCGAAGAGGATCTGGACGGCGGCGGCGAGCGCGGCCAGGACCAGCGTGCCGCCAATGAGCCGGGAGAGGATCTTGGCGCGGCGGCCCCGGCTGTTCGCGGCGGCTTCGCGGGCGGCGACGGGGAAGGCGACCATCCCCACCGAGACGCCGATCACGCGGTTGAGGGTGACGAAGGTCATGGCGATGACGTAGAGACCGAGGTCGTAGGTCGAGAGGAAGACGGCCAGGATGAGCTGGTCGAGGCGCAGGGTTTCGACGGGGGAGGTGCTGCCGAGGTGGGCGCGGGCGCCGTAGGCGAGGAGTTCGCGCGCGGTCGCCCGGTCGTAGGCGAACCAGGGGCGGGTGGGGGTGACGATGGAGGAAAGGACGACCCAGATGGCGCTGGCGCCGAGCTGGGCGAGGACGGCCGTGGTCGGCGTGGCGGCGTCGAAGAGGTCGAGGGCGATTAGAGCGGCGACGTAGGCGACCGCGCCGACGATGCGGATCAGGTTGAATGCTTTCGTGCGCATGTCGGCTTGCAGAACCGCCTGCTGTACCGAATGGAAGAGATTGAGCGGGATAAAGAGGGCGAAGAGCATGCTCGCCGCGCGGACGCTCTCATGCAAGGGAACGAGGGCCGAGAGGGCGAGGCTGAGCAGACCGAGTCCCAATGAGAGGGCGAGGGCCAGGGCGCGGGCATTGGCGATCACGACCGCGCGGCGGGCCGGCGTCGAGCTGACGCCGTAGCCGGTGGCGACGGGGAGACCGAGCCAACCGCCGTAGGCGATGATCGTCGGCACCAGGACGGCGGCGGCGACCTCGCCGCGGCCGGTGACGCCGAGCATCCGCACGACCAGGATGCTGCCGACCGCGATCGAGAGCATCAGGATGCTGCTGGAGACCAAGGTCCAGGCGACGCCGCCGGCGACCGCGCGGCCGGTCAGCCTGCCACGGGTGGGATGCGTCTTAGGGG
>JBOGUE010000656.1:0-7800 GCA_050695955.1 Thermomicrobiales bacterium
CCGGCCGGCGGCTGGGTGCTGTCGCTGGCGGCAACCGACGACACCATCTACATCGGCACGAACGACAACACGCTGCTGGCCCTCGATCTGACAAGCGCAAGCGAGCGCTGGCGGTTCGACGCCGGCGGCACCGTCTGGTCGACCGTGCCGACCGCCGCCGCGCTCTACGTCGCCTCCACCGACGGCCACCTGTACGCGGTCGAGCCGGCCAACGGCAACGAACTCTGGCGATTCCAGACCGGGGACGAACTCGAAACGGCGGCCGCCATTGGCGACGGCCGCATCTTCGTCGGCGGTCCCCGCTCCGGCGCGCTCGTGGCCCTCGACCCAAACAACGGAACCGAGGCCTGGCGTCTCGCCGGCAGCCCGTTCACGACGCCGCCAGTCGTGGCGCAAAGGCTCGTCTTCCTCGGGGGCGACGACGACAACCTCTACGCCATCGACGCCGTCTCGGGCGCCATCCAATGGCGCTTCCCAACCGCCGGCGGCGCATCGTACCAGGGGCCGGCCGTCGTCGACGGCATCGTCTACGCGCCCGCCGATCGGGTCGGCCTCTACGCGATCGACGCCCAATCCGGCGAGCAACTCTGGCTCGCCGAAATCCCGGGCGAACACCTCTCCTCGCCGGCGGTCGTCGACGGGGTTGTCTACGTCGCCGGCGACTATGCTGGTCCGCTGATCGCCCTCGACGCGGCGACTGGAGAACGACTGTGGAGCGCGCCGGACAATCAGGCCCGCCCCGCGGTGGCCGACGGCGCCGTCTACACCAAATGGGCCGAGGTCGTTTACGCGCACGACGCGACAACCGGCGAACAGCGCTGGCGCGCCCAACCGACGCGATCCTCCTTCTCGACCGACACGATCGTCGCCGGGGACCTCGTCTACGCCGGCGACCAGGACGGGATCGTCGTCGCCCTCGACGCGGCGTCCGGCGATGTCCGCTGGACCGTCGCCGCCGGCACGTGGATCGAAGAGATCGCGGCCGGCGAAGGGATCCTCTACGCGATCACGAACGAGGGCGCGCTCATTGCACTTGACGCGGCGAGCGGCGCCGAGCTTTGGCGCTCCACCCGGTTCCAGCTCGTCTCGTCGATGGCAATCGCGGCGGGCGTCCTCTACGCCGGCGGCGTCGACGGCGACGTCGCCGCCCTCGACGCGGCGACCGGCGCCGAGATCTGGCAGCTCCGTGTCCGGAACGGCGCCTCCATCCGCTGGGTCGGCGTCGCCCACAACATCGTCTATGCCGCCGGCGACGGCACCCTCTTCGCCATCAGCAACCGGCAGGCGCCACAACCAACCGGTCCTCCGACAACCCCGCTGGCGGCGCTCAATCGGCACGATAACGCATGAGCGGCGCCGGTGAGTGCCCCTGACGTTCCCCTGCCGCGGGGATCAGGGTCAACGGCAGAGGATCGCCAGTCGTCGCGGGCGGCGTTTTTGTCTACGACCGTTGGGAGAACCAGCTCCATGCCTTCGACGTGACCGACGGCCGGCACTGCTGGTCCACGGGAGAGGAGTTCTTCCGTTTCAGCGCCAACTCCGGCTGGGCGCCGTCGGTCAGCGGCCGGACCGTCTACACCGTCCTCGGCGACGCGCTGGTGGCGCTCGACGCCGCATCGGGTGACGAGCGCTGGCGCTTTTACCCGCCGCGGGAGTCCTCGCTCGCCTTTGGCTGGAGGCGCGACAGCGGCGACCCGCCGCGCCTCCACGTGCCGGCCGTGGCGGACGAGAACGTCTACCTCGTTAGCCCTGACGGCTTCCTCTTCGCGCTGCGCGCGGAAACGGGCGCCCTGCTCCGGCAGGCGACGATCGCCGAGCCGGACGCCGGACCGGTCGTCGGCCGGGATCTCGTCTACGTCACGAGCAACCGGGAAACCACACCGGCGCTCACAGCATTCGACCGCGCCAGCGGCGAGGTGCGCTGGACCCTCCCCTACGGCGGCGACCCAGTCCTCGTCACCATCAGGGGAGGACCGGTACGCTATCTCGCCGACGCGGGCGCGCTGCGCGCCGTCGACGCCGCCACCGGCGCCGACCTCTGGTCCGTTCCCCTCGAGGGCGAAACCTTCACCCGGGCGGACGCCGCTGGCGACCAGATCTTCATCGCCAACAATGCGGGGACCGTCTTCTCCCTGATCGACACCGACGAGATCGTCCAGCCGCCCGCAGCTACCCCCGCTGCCGCCACGCCGGCCGGAACACCCGATGCGTCATGATCGCGATGGAAGGTCAAGCACCATGACGAATCGCGAACGGAATCCGCTCCAGGCGGCCATCGGCGACGGCCGCCCGCGCGGACTAGCGGTGACCGGCTACGCTGCCGCGCTCGGGATCTCGTACGTCCAGAGCTTGCGCCCATCGCGCTCACCATCCTCGCCGACGACGAAGAGTGTGTCGCCGGTGACGGCGACCTCGCGGACCACCTTGTCGATCTCCGCCACGCGCCGCGATCCGTCCGCCGTGCCGTCGGACTTCCCGAGTGCGTACGCAAGGTTGGCGTCCTGGACCATGAAGTAGGCGGTATTGGCCATGACGACGAACTCGGCGACGGACGGCCCGTACCCTCCGACGAAGCCAATGCCGCTGAGATCCACCAATGCCCGCGTGCCCTCCGCGGTGCCATCAGATCGCCAGAGTGTATCCCGGTACCCGTCGTCCGTTATTACGAATACGGCGTCGCCTGCCGGCACGATCGCCGAGACCCATAGCCTGACGGCCTCGGGGAGAATCGTCTTGACCAGGTGCGTACCCGCTCCCGTCCCGTCCGATCTCCAGAGCTCAGCCCGGCCCTCGCCCTCAGAGCCTAGAGCGTCTGCCGGCTCGGTGAGCTGCCTGGCCCAGAAGTACAAGGTATCGCCCGCCGCCGTCAGCCCCTCAAGCGTCCAGCCGGTGGCCTCCCGTGTGACGTCCGCGACCCGCTGCGTCCCAGACTCGGTCCCATCGGATCGCCAGAGCCGGCCATCCGCCAGGAAGTACAGGGTATCGCCGACTGTCGTCAGGTCGTGCGGGCTTGCGTTGATAGGGACCAACTCCAAACCATCCCCGTCGCCCCGAACCGGGGATGCCCTGACGCCAAGGACGAGCGCGACGATCACCGCCACGGCGACCACCACCACTGTATGGGAGACACGGCCCTTGGCATCGTCGAGGGCATCGCTTCGGCTGCTCACCACCGTGCTGTCACGTAACGCGAGTTGCATCACCTTCACCTCCGCTCCAGTGACCTCAGGCGGTGGCCGACTTGGCAGAGCACCGCTGCTTCATTCACGTCCAACATCCCGCACGGCAGCGATCTGTGCTGGGGCTAGGTTTCCTCCGTCGAGATCTCGTACGACCACAACTCGTAGCCGTGCTCCCTGTCGACGCCGGCAAAAAGAGCGTGTCGCCCGCCGCGCCGCCGGTCTCACCCGCTGCCCGGTTGGCCACGTCACCACGCGAATCGGTGCAGACCTTCCGGGCTGAGGGCTGAAAGCATAACGGCGAAGCACACGCCGCGGTTCCCCAGCACCGCCGTGTCGTCGAGGCTGCTCTGCCCCGCCATGGTCGGGAACCGTGGACGCCGATCCAACGTCGTTCCTCCGTCGGATGGGCGCGGTCGTTCAGGGCCGCGTCGCGTAAAATAATGACGGCATACAGGGGGGTCAACTGATGACCGGTGAAGGGTTCGTTCGTTTCACACGGCGACGTGCGGCAATCATCGGCCTCTGGCTTGGCAGTCTGGCCTTGACCGGTTCGCTCGTCGGGATCCTCCCCTGGTTGGGCGTCATCGGGTCCGGCGCCCCTATCGGGTGCATCGCCGCCTATGGCACCGGGGAGGCCTTTCTGGGGCAGACGACTGACGATCCGGCGTCACCGGAGTCACTGCCCTCCGTCACCTCGCCGGCCGGTTGGGCCGGCACGCCGGTCGCCCAATCCAACGGCGTCGCGCTCCTCTACTACGACTTCGTCCGCGATCCATCACTCGACGACGCTGTCTTTCTCCGGGCCGAATTGCTCAACACCAATCCGTTCCCCGTCCGCATTCCGCAACTGACGGTCACGCTCCTCGACGACGCGGGGAAGACCATCGAGGTGCTCACACCGATCGCACTGCCCGGCTTCCGCCTCATCCCCGCGGGTGAGCTCCTGCCCATGTTCAACTATGTGCCGACCAACGCCCGCTCCTTTACGCGGACAGAGGTCAGCATCACCGGTGGCGAACGCGCCACCGACCTCGACCAGGTCTGCACCGCCGAGGGGGTTGAGCTGCGCAACGTCACCGAAGTCGAACGCGGCGAGCAGTCGCTGACGATCCGCGGCGAGATCGTCAACGGCAGCTCTGGTCCGGCCTGGACCCTGGTCTATGCCGTGATCTACAACGCCGACGGGCAGTATGTGACCTACGGCAGTTGGCGCACTGACTACGATCATGGCGGCGAGCCGATAGCGCAGGGGACGACGGTGCCCATCGAGATCGCCATCCCGGAGATCGTGCGGGACCCCGGTCCCGACTGGACCTATCGCGTCACCCTCGGCGCGTTTCTGGACTGACATCGAGGCGGAAGGCGGGAGGCGGCGAGGCATCGTCCCGTGCGTTCCGCGTAGACGAGTTTCCTCGTGACCTCGGAATGACGGAGTGTCATCCGCCTTCCGCCTTCCGCCTTCCGCCTTCCCAGACATACTTAATGGTCTTCCGCGGGCAATTCAGTCATTTCACCGATTCCCCACACCGCGCGCCAAGCGTTAGGGTCTATGCAGCGCAAGCGCCGGACGGGCCAATTGCAATTGTAATTGGCCGGACCGGACGCCACGGCGCCATGGTCCACCGCGACCACGTTGGTACAAGGGACTCGGATCAAGAAGCAAGAAGCAAGGAGCAAGGAGCACACGCATGAAGGATGCCGATATGCGGCGCACGGCACATCTTAAGACCGGCACGCGAGGCGGCTTCGCAGCCCGTATGGCACTCGCCCTGGCCTGCATCGTCGCCGGGCTGCAACTGCACGGCCTCACCGCGGTGGGGATGGCCGCGGCCCAAACCGGGGACACGATTGAGCTGGTCGTTCAACCATGGCTCTGTCCCCCCGCGTACGCGGGCGGGAACTTCCCAACTGACTGCACCGGCACGCCCGATGCGGCCGACGTCAATCTCTCCGTCTGGTGGGGTAAGACCGGCGGCGAGGGACCCGGTCGGCACTTTGTCGAGACGACGCCGGCAAGCGGCGGCGGGGTTTCCGCGCTGATCCCACTCCCGGCAGGTGAATCAACGACCGTACTCGTCGACAACCGCTTTTCCCAAACCGAGAATCCTCCCATCCGCGGGGCGGTCTGCACGGGCGGCATACTCGAAGGGCCGTCATTCGACGACTACGGCGCCCTCTTCATGGAGGTGGCCAGCCCAGCCGATATTGTCTGCGACATCTACCTCGTGCCCGCCTCCGGCGCCCAAGACGGCGAGGTGGCCGAGGGTTCACCTGACGCATCGCTAACCGCCGAGGAGGAGGCCGTCGAGGAGACGGCGATCGCGCTCTCCGAGCTGGAGGCGGCCGGCGACTTCGACCAGCTCTACAACCAGATGCACCCCGAGGCCCGTGCCCTCGTCCCACGGGCAGCCGTCGTCGGCTGGTTCGAGGACGAGTACGGGCCCCAGCAGCCGGGCGTCATCACCGAAGTGACCGGTGTGGACTTCGTCGATTGGACCTGGCCAGTCACCGGACAAACCTATCCCGACACGGCGGAGGTGAGCTTCGTCCAACCGTTTGGATCAGCGGGCGAGAATGCGGTCGAGGGTACGGTCCGCCTGGTCGAGGTCAATGGCGCCTGGACCTGGTTCTTCGGGCGGGACGCCGGGTTTGTCGAGGCACAAATCGCCACCTATGCGCCGGACTTCGTGCCGCTCGGCGACGGCAACATCGGCGACGCGCCGCCTTGGGGTATCGGCACGGTCGCCACGCCGGACCTAACGCTGGATCAGGTCGTGGCCGCGATGCCTACCGAGATCGCCGGCCATGTGCTGTCCGACGACCCCATGCACAACGGGATTCCTGGGGTCTATCCCTTCGCCAGCGAGTCGATGCACTACGTCTACGAGCTACCCGAAGGCTCAGCGGCAACGAGTGTCGTCGTCAACATCACGACCCTGCCCGCCGACATGACCGCCGCCGAGGCGCTGCCCCAAATCGAAGCGGAGGGCTTTTCCGAGCAGGCGATCACCGGCGACCCACCGCCCTTCGAGGTCACGCAAAGCGACGATGCCGCCGAGGCGGCGTACTTCCTCGCCGTCGAGACGACAGAAGGTGTGGGATCGAGACCGCTCTTCGTCTGGGGACCACGCGACGGCCACACCATCATCACCGTCTGGGCGCCGGACGATGTGGAACTCGAACTGGCCGTCGACGCCATCGTCGCCGCTCTATCGGTCAACGCCACGACGTAGGCGGCGAGGCGGAAGAAGACCGGGGATCCAGTTGGGGGTCCAGGACGGCCCCTACATCCCCGCCACCCGTTCCAGGTGATCGACGGCGGCGACGGCCATGGCAATCGCTTGGTCCGCGCTATCGCCCGCGCCGATGACGGTGACGTAGCCGACCTGGGTCACGCAGACGACGTAGTCGTCGTAGCTAATCACGGTCGCCGGGGCGGCGAGCACGTCCGCCGGGGGCGCGGCCGGCGTGCCGCCCGCCTCAACACTGTCGCTGGTGCTGCGGGTAAAGAAAAAGTCCGCCGCGTCCTGGTTGGGATAGGTCAAATAGGCAATGCCACTCACCTCGCTCTCCCTGACCGAGACCAGCACGCCCCCGACCACGCCACGCAGATCGCCATCGTTATAATCCGTCCACGCCTCGATCCGGGCATCGGTGAAGCCGGCCGGCAGCTCGTTCATGGCGAACGGCTCGGTCAGCAGGCGCTCGTTGAGCGTCCACGGGTCAATCCCGACCAACGGCCCGTCCAAAACTGGCGTCGCGGGCAGGGCGCCGCCCGCCAACACGTTGTCTAGGTGTCCCACCAGCATCGCGGCCAGCGCGACGGTATCGAGCCCGTCCGGCAGCGCCCCATCTTCCGCGCGTGCGGTCACCAGGACATTGTCGACCTGCACGATACAGATCGACTCATCTCCCGCCGCGACCAATGCGCTCGGCATGCCGTCGAACCCGTCAGGTGTCGAGACCGTCGCATCATCCGTCGGTGCGTTCTCCGTTGTGTCCCGCTGAAGCGCGGCGACGGCGGCCGCCGCATCCGGATAGACCCGATAGGACAGCGCCGCGAACGGGAGTCTGGGGAAGATCACCTGGGCCGCCCCGACCGTCTCGTCCAGAAACTGGTACGCGGGGTCGTTCCAGACCGCGATCACCGCCTGCTCACCCGCTGCCGGTGTTTCGCCCGAATAGGGCGTCGTCAGCAGTTGGCGGACAAACGCTTGCGGCGATCCCGATCCCGCGGGGGTCGCTTCTTGCGCCTGGGCCGACCCACGCCCCACGATCACGGCGCTCAGTATCAGCGCCAGGGTAACCCACCCGATTCGACGTCCGCTCGTCATCTTCCAACTCCTCCCATCCTTGGTCATTTGGCCCATCGTTCGTCCTCAGTTTCCATGGTTTGCAACGTGTGCGTTTCGTCCTGAGTTCCATTGGCGTACGATTGGAGGAACCGTTCTGCTGAACGCGGCGTTGTTCTGACGCGGGGATCGTGCTGGTAGTCCCGCGGACGATCGCGGAGGGAATTGCCCATGTTTCGGGTTCTGGCACTTGCGCTCATCTTCACCTGGCTCTTCGCCAGCGTCGCCGCGGCCTGCGAGCCGCTGCCCCCCGGCAGCCCGACCGG
>JBOGUE010000657.1:0-5477 GCA_050695955.1 Thermomicrobiales bacterium
CCGTCGAGCCATACCGCTCGTCCACGCCGGCCAGGAAGGCGGTCATCGACTCCGGGCGCGCCGAGAGAAACTCCGGCTCGACCTCGTCAAAGGAGGTGGTCTCGCCGCGGGCGCGAGCCTGAGCCATCCATTCAGTCAGGTAGCTATCAGTCAGGGCATAGTCGGCAATGATCTGCTCGTCGTCTACCCCGAGCGTGCGCAGGATCAGCGCGGAGATCATCCCCGTCCGGTCCTTGCCGGCGAAGCAGTGGTAGACGGCCGGGTAGCGTCGCTCATCCGCCAGCATCGCAAAGAGCTCGGCGATGCAATCCCCCGCGCAGCTCGTGTCGCGCAAATAGTTCCCGACGATGCCGGGCGCCGCCGGTTCCGGCAGCGACTCGAACGAGCGGATATAGGGCACGTGGCAATGGAGCGTGACCTCGCCGTCGTGCAACGGGCTGCGGCCGGTCTGCTCCAACTCCTCATCGGTCCGCAGGTCGATCACCGTCGCGATGCCGAGCTCGCGCAGCGTCGCGATGTCCTCCTGGGTCAGCTTCTCGTGCCCGTCGCTGCGAAAGAGCCGCCGCCAGCGGACGCTCCGCCCATCGGCCGCCCGATACCCCCCCAGATCCCGGAAGTTATAGAGCCCCGCCAGCGGAATCCGTCGCTCCAGCTCGGCAATCATCGGCGCCTCCTCGTATTGGAGATCGTATTACCCGGCTCACCCGGGCCACCATGACGGCTACCCTACTGGTGCAACCCAGTCCACGTCAACCAACATCGGGCAGCGGCAGGGAACGGGGCGGCACCGGCGAGGACTGGACGAGCGACGTGGTCGTCACCCCCAGGCGAAGGAAGTGGTCGAGCACCCGATCGAGCTGGTCCACGGCCGGTACGTGGATCTTGAGGATGAAACAATCCTCCCCCGTGATCCGGTGGCACTCCACGACCTCGGGCATGGACCGCGCGAGATCGGCGACGTTGGCGAGCTGCCCCGCGTTGGGCCGGACGCGAACATAGGCCGTGAGCGGCAGCCCGAGCGCGGCGGGATCAATGTCCAGACGGTAGCCCCGAATGACCCCCGCCTCCTCCAAGCGGCGCACACGCTCGGTGACCGCCGGGGAGGACATGCCAACCCGTCGACCGAGTTCCGTCATGCTGAGCCGGGGATTGCGTTGCAATTCGTCGAGCAGCCGCAGATTGACCCGGTCGAGCATGTCATCCGGGGGTTCGTAAGCAAAGAGACGCTCCCGCTTCGGATCTCTATCCACGTGCCGGCAATCTCCTTAAGATGGCTCTGTACCGACCGACCCCAACATTCTACGATCGTAGCATGGTCGTCGATCTTGCCACGGGGAACAGGGCCGCGCGCCGGCGCGGGGGTATCGCGGAGGCAATCCCACCGCACGCCTTTTTCTTGGTCAGCGCCATCTTTCACTATCTCGGCCCGGCCTTCGCCGTGCTCCTGTTCGCCCACGTCGATGTCCTCGGTGTCGCCTGGCTGCGCATCGCCAGTGCCGCGGCGGTTTTCGCGGTGTGGCGCCGGCCCTGGCGCGTCCTCATCGGCAGCGCCCGGCCACAACGCCGATCCCTGCTCGCGCTAGGCGCGGTCCTGGGAGCGATGAACATCTGCTTCTACCTTGCTATCGCCCGGCTGCCCCTGGGGACGGTCGGCGCGATCGAGTTCCTCGGACCGATCGCCCTGGCGGCCTTCGCGCTGCGTCACCCGCGGAACCTCCTGGCGCTTAGTTCGGCCGTGGCGGGGGTGGGGCTCTTGACCGACGTCCACCTGGCCGGGGAGCCGCTCGGGTTCGCCTTCGCGTTCGCGAATTGCGCCTTGTTCCTGCTCTACGTCCTGCTTGGGCACCGCATCGCCCAGGAAGGTGGGGACCGCATCGATCGGCTGGGAGCCGCCATGCTCGTGGCCTTGGTGACCGTGACGCCGTTCGCCATTGTCGGCGCCGCGCCGGCGTTCACCCGCGCGGACCTCCTGCTTGCCGGTGTCGGCGTCGGCGTCTGCTCATCGGTCGTGCCCTATGTCTGCGATCAGTTGGCGATGGCCCGACTGCCGCGCGAAACCTTCGCCCTTCTGCTCGCCCTCCTGCCCGCGTACGCGGCCGTGATCGGTCTCGTCGTCCTCCGGCAGCAGCCGCACCCATTCGAGATCGCCGGCATCGCGCTGATCGTCTGCGCCGTTGCCATCCATCGCGTGCCGGATGCGCCATCGACCACGTGACCTCGCCGGCCATCCTTGGCGCTGCCGGATGGAAGGAGGCCTCCGGCGATCGCCGATCAGTCGTCTCTCAACCCGGCCGTGTGCCGACCAACTCGGCGCCGGATGCTGGCGCATCCGCGTTGGCCATAGCGTCCTGACCGGCCATCGGGTGGGCACGCAACGAGCGCAACGGCGAGCGAGCAAGCACCGCGACGACAACGAAGAGGCCGCCGACGCCCACGGCGAGCGCGACTCGCAACCCTAACGCCTGCGCGATCGCGCCGCCCGCCAGGGCGCCGACCGGGCGCATACCCCAACTCAGAAATTGGTAGGTACCCAGCACACGGCCAACCATGCGGTCCGGCACGAGCGTCTGCCGCAAGGTGCTCGCGTTCACGCCGAAATTCATCTGGCCGAAGCTAAACAGAAACATGCCGGCGGCAAGAAGGGAACCGGCCGCGAGCGGCGACCCGTTGGCCAGCGGAAAAGCGATCGTCCCGCTCGCGGCCACCAACGGCAGCGCCACGAGCGTCCTCCCAAGCCCCAGGCCGGCTGTGATGCGCCCGACCAGCAGCGCGCCGGCAAGCGCTCCCGCCCCACCAGCCGCGACCACCAACCCGAGCTGCCCCGCGCCCAACCCGAGCCCGCGCGTCGCGAAGAGGACGAAGACGGCCATGATCAGGTTCCACGAGAAGAGCCAGCCAGCGGGACATCCGATGAGGACGCGCAACACAGGGTGGTGGATCACCACACGCACCCCCTCGGCGACCTCGCTCCGCAAGCTGCTCCGTGACCGGTCCAATCCTCCCGGCTTCGCCGCCGATTCGAAGGCAGGGATGCGCCCGACGAGCAGCGCCGAAGCCAGGAACGAAACCGTATCGAGGACCAGCGCCAAGGGCGCCGCCAACCAGCCCACGAGGACGCCGGCCACGCCGGGTCCGGCGATCTCGGCTCCCGACACCCCCGCCTGCACTTTTCCGTTGGCCTCCACCAGCCGAGCCCGCGCGACCAGCGACGGTAGGATCGCGCCGAAAGCAGCGACCGAGAAGACGGTCAACGTCCCGCTCAGGAACGCGACCGCGTAGAGCAACCAGAGGTGCAGCAGATCGACGACCCAGGCCGCCGGCACGAGCAACACCAGAGCCGCCCGGCCGAGGTCGGTCGCGATCAGGATCGGGCGCCGAGGTAAGCGGTCCACCCATGCCCCGGCGATCAAGCCGATCAACAGCGACGGCATGGAACCGGCCGCCGCGAGCATCCCCATCTCGAAGGGAGACGCATCGAGTGTCTTCGCCGCCGCCAGCGGCAATGCCAACAACGTGACCTGCGAGCCGGTTTGAGAAATCGTCTCGGCGGCCCACAACCGCGGGAATGACGGGTGTCGCCACAGGCTCGTCAGCACGGACAGCACTCCTCCCCGTACCTCGGATCGATGGGAGTCAGGAAAACCTAGTCCGCGGCGAGGGCGTGTTCCCGCGCGAGCAGCGCCTGCTTGCGCTCGACGCCCCAGCGGTAGCCGCCGCGCCCGCCGTCGGCGCGCACGACGCGATGGCAAGGAACGACGACCGCCACGGGGTTCTCGGCACAGGCGCGGGCCACGGCGCGGGCCGCGTCCGGCTGACCGATGGCGCGGGCAACGTCTCCGTAGCTCCGCGTCGCGCCGAGCGGGATCGTCTGCAGTGCATCCCAAACCCGGCGCTGGAAGGCGGTGGCCCGCACGTCGAGTGGGACGTCGAGGTGGGGATGGGTCCCACTCACATGATCGACAACGGCCTGCACCCAAGCGCCGGCGACGCCGTCGTCACGCCGGATCGTCGCCGCTGGGAACTCGCTCTTCAGCGTGTTGGTCAGCAACGCATCCGCATCGCCGAACTGGACCGCGCAGACACCTCGCGCGGTTGCCGCCACCAGCAGCCGGCCGAGCGAGCTATCGACGATCGCATACGAGATCAATTCCCCGGCGCCCCCCTGGCGATAGGTATTCGGCGTCATCCCCAGGCGCGAGTCGGCCCGCTCGTAGAGGCGGCTGCTCGACCCAAATCCTGCCTCGTAGAGGGCGGAGGTGACGTCGTCCCGCTCCCGCAGGCCGTTCTTGACCGTGGCCAAACGGCGTGCGTCCGCATACTGCCGTGGCGTGATACCGACGATGCGCCTGAACGTGCGGTGTAGATGGTGCGGGCTGACGCCGACCGCTCCGCTCAGTGCTTCGAGCGTGATCGCCTCGTCGACGTGCTCGTCGATGTATCGGCTGGCGCGGGCGACGAAATCCGCCTGGGCATCGACCTCGTCCGGTTTGCAGCGCCGGCACGGCCGGAACCCTGCCCGCGCGGCCTCCTCCTGAGAACGCAGAAAGACGACGTTCTCCCGCTTCGGCCGCCGCGACGGACACGACGGCCGGCAATAGATCCCCGTCGTCCGCACGCCAAAATACCACTGTCCATCAAGCGCACGATCACGGTCCAGAACCGCCTGCCACATCTGTTCACTATTCGCCGCCGGAGTTGAAACCTTCGTCATAGATTGTTGCAGTGCCATTACGCAATCTCCTTTCATTGAAGATCGTAATGGCGGCACGGCCGAGAAACTATCCGAACCTTGCGCTCAAACGCGATTGCTGAGCGTCCGCGCTGCCCGGTCCAGCACCGCCCGCCAATCGGCCCGTAGCGGTTCCACCCTGAACTCGGTGATCGCGCAGCGTACGACGTCGACGAGCGCGACGTGTCCGGTGGGCAGGTGGACCTTCGAGAGATCGGCGTTGCCGGCGCGGCAGCCGACGTGGAGGTGCGGCGTGATAATTGGACTCGGGCCAGACTGATGCCAGTGGTAAGACAGAAGTTCCCGACGATCGCGATTGCGCAGCACATACCGATACCCAGCGATCCCCACCACGTTCGACTGTTGCTCATCGCTGGCTCCTGCTCGAGCGATCCACGTTTCGGCCGCGAGCAAATAGCTGTCGTCCTCTCCAACGAGGCGCGCCATCCCTCCCGGTCCGAATGAGATCGGCTCGGCCTCCAGTCGTTGACGCATCCCAGGATGGCGCAGTACCGCGCTGGAAACACACGACACGGTACGCTGCAACGCGCCGATGATCTGATCAATCGCTTCATGAGAGGGTTTAGCGGACAACGGGTATCCACATCGTGAGCGGCCAAAAATCGACGTGATCGAGGTCATCCGGTACATCGTCGAACTCGCCCGCGTCAAAGCGCCGGATGAACTCTTCGCCGCTGATTCCCACAACTCGACGTGCTTCTTTATCGAATAGGGCGCGGACCTCCTC
>JBOGUE010000658.1:0-11822 GCA_050695955.1 Thermomicrobiales bacterium
GACACACGCATGCTCCGCGTAGCCATCCTCGGTGCCGGTTTCATGGGCAGCACCCACGCCCGCGCGTTTCATGCCTTGCCGGATGTCGAAGTCGCCGCGATTTACGCCCAAAGCGACCGCCGGGCGAAACCGCTGGCTGATGAGCTGGGCACGGTCCACACCGACGACTTGGACCGCATTCTGAGCGACGATTCAATTGATGCCGTCGACATCAGCCTGCCGACGCCGGAGCACCGGAGGGTGGCGGAGGCGGCGCTGGCGGCCGGCAAGCACGTCCTGCTCGAAAAGCCGATCGCGCTCACCCTGCCCGACGCCGATGCGCTGGTCGATCTGGCCGCCACCACCGACCGGGTCTTCATGATCGCGCACGTCCTCCGCTTTTGGCCGGAGTACGTCGAGTTGCAGCGGCTGGTGGCGAGCGGGGAGTATGGGCGGCCAGTCTCGGCGGTGGCCTATCGGCGGCAGCCCTCCCCGGCGTGGTCGGAACAATTCAAACGCGCTGTTACCACCGGCGGCGCCATCCTCGACATGCTGGTCCACGACTACGACATGCTGAACTGGATCTTCGGCCGGCCGACGTCCGTTACCGGCCGCGGACGCCAAAGTGACCAATCGGGCGGCTGGGACTACGCCCAGGTGATGATCGACTACGACGCCGCCTCGGCCGTCGTCGACGGCGGCTTGATGATGCCCGACTCCTACCCCTTCACCTCTGCCCTGCACGTTCTCTGCGAGCGTGGCGCGGTCGAGTACCACTTCCGCGCTGGTGGCCGCAGCGTCGAGATGGGCAAAGGGGTCAACCAGTTGATCTGCTACCCAGCCGAAGGCGACCCAATCACAATTGACGTCCCCCAGGACGACCCGTACCAGACCGAGATCGCCTACTTCGCCGAGCGCGTCGCCACCGGCACATTGGCCGCCCGCGCCACCCCAACCGCCGCCCGCCTGGCGCTGCACGTCGGCCTCGCCGCCACTCGCGCGGTCGAATTGGGGACGGTGGAGACGATCTCCTAGTCACGAATGTCGAACGCGCTGACGACGAATGTCAGCCATACCGCGCCCCATCCCCCGACTCGCGGCGAAAACCACGTCCGCGAAGGATGCCAGAGGGGCGGGTAGGGACGCTGCTGCTACCTGTTCGGCACGCGCAGGGTCCTATCCGCGAGGGGCAAGGGCACCGGGCCGCCGGCCAGGTGGGAGGCAAAGCAAGCGATGCCGAGCTCAAGCGCCGCCGCACCGTCGCGCGCGGTCGAGGCGAACGGTGCGCCCTTCGTAAGCGTCTCGTGCAGCTCGGCGAGCAAGCGTTGGGTGGTGCTCATCGTGTGCGGCGTCGAGTCGATTGGCTCGTAAGTGACGTGGGTTGGATACGGGCGAGTGCTGTCGGGGTACATCGGCGCAAGGCGGGTGAGCCAACCATCCCCGACGCTGGACGAGGTGTGGATGCTGCCGGCTGAACCGCGCGCCTCGTAGCCGGGACGTGCCTGGTGGCAATGGTCGAAGAAGCCGGTCGCGCCGTTCGCGAAGCGGATCGTGCCGGTCGCGGGCAGATCCTGTTCAGGCAGATAGTCCGGGACGCGGGCGTCGATCGCGACGCCTTCGCCGGCCCAGTAGCGCATTAAGTCGAAGGTGTGCGTGCCGACGTGGAGCATGCCCCCACCGGCGTGGGCGATGACCGTTCCCAGCGGCCCGATCTCGCTCGCGTCGATCAGCTCTTTGGCGCGACGGTGCATCGGGCTGAAGCGGTTTGGGTGGTTTACCACGAGCAGGACACCATGCCGTTCACACACCTCGATCATGGCGTCGGCCTCGGCCATGCTGGTCGCCATCGCCTTCTCGACGATGATCGCCTTAACTCCCGCCTCGGCCGCCGCGATGGTGACCTCTGCCTTTTCCGGGGATTGGGTGCAGATCGAGACGACGTCCGGTCGCTCCTGCTCCAAGAGCCGCGTGGCGTCGGAATACAGCGCCTCCACGCCCCACCGCTCGCCGAAGGCGCGTAGCTTCTCCTCGCTCCGGTTTGCGGCGGCGACCAATTCGTATCCCGGCGTGGTCAGATAGGCGCCGGCGTGGTTCACGGGCAGAATCGTATAGAGTCCGGCGTGCCGGTGCGCTCCCTGGTAGAACGCGGGCGATTCGCGGTGCGTCACCTCATCGTCGTAGGTGCTGCCGATGCGCCCCGTGCCGATGATCGCCGCCCGAAAAATCGTCACTCCAAGACTCCCGATCATGAAAGACGCGGGGCTTGTTGACCCCGCGCGTTGTCTCCCGCCTTCCGCCTTCCGCCTTCCACCTCAATCGTCGTCATACATCGGCAGGTACGACTGCCCGGCGAGATCGGAATCCTCCTTGGTCGCCAACTGCTCGATCTGGCGCCAGATCAGGCGCATGTGGCGCTGCATCAGCCGCGCGGCATCGCGGGGATTCCCCGTGCTGATCGCGGCCAGGATCGATTCGTGTTCGGCGACAACAGTCGGCCGGTTCTTCAACTCGTGGGCCGCGCCGAACTGCCGCCGGTGCTCGCGCAGCAACCCGGAGATCGATTCGAGCAGCTTGCCCAGCACCTCGTTGTGCGCCGCCTGCACGATCGCGCGATGGAAGCCCAGGTCGGCGTCGATCAGGCCCTCCGGATTGTTGGCATGGTCGGCGATGCGGTAGCGGATGATGGCATCCTTCATCCGGGCCAGATCGTCGTCAGTCCGGCGCGTGGCGGCCAAGAGGGCGGCGGTGATCTCGATCATCGCCCGCACCTCGTGCAATTGCAGCGCCGCGCCGTATTCGAGCCGGACCGCGCCGTCCACCATCTGGACCAGATCGTTGAGCGACAGGCGGCGGACATAGGCGCCCCGTCCCGGACGCATCTCGATCAGACCGAGGCCGATCAACGACTGGACCGCCTCGCGCACGGAGGAGCGGCCGACGCCGAACATCGCGCTGAGCTGCGGTTCGGTCGGCAGCTTCTCGCCTTCCTTGAGGTGTCCCTCGCGGATCAACTCGACGAGCTTCTCCCTCACCAGCTCCGCCCGCTTGCGGGCGTCGATCGGCGTGGACGGCAAAAGAGGCGCGGCGGCGCCGGCTCGCGGCGGAGATGCGACGTCTGACGTCTTGGTGTTCATGGCAGCACTATAGGCAATTGGCACGAAATGTCAAGCTACGTCATTTGTCGCTGCCCACGGCTGGCCGGTCAGCGTGTGCGGGTGCTTGACGGGCTGGAACACCGTCGCTATAGTGAGACCCCATCAGACGTCATACGGCGATACCCGTATCTGCCAGGAGAACGAGCTTGGCGACGACGTTTCGCGTTGGCATCATCGGGTGCTCGGGCATCGCAATTGCTCCAAGCAAGCGGTCCGCCTCCGCGGTCCGCTCGCCGCAGCCCCACTCGCACGCCGCCGCCTACCACGCGGTCCCGGCCACCGCGGTCGTCGCGGCCTGCGACGTCAGCGAATCAGCCCTTGAGCGCTTTGCCGCGACCTGGGGTTCGACCGCTTGCTACACCGACTACCGGCAAATGCTTGCCCAGGAATCGCTGGATCTCGTCAGCATCGTCACCCCCGACCACCTCCACGCCGACATGTTCGTCGCCGCCTGCGAGGCCGGCGTGAGGGGCATCTTCTGCGAGAAGCCGATCGCGACGACGCTCGAGGACGCCGACCGCATGGTCGCGGCGGCCGAACGCACCGGGGTCAAGGTCGTCGTCAACCACACCCGGCGCTTCGACCCTTTCTACCGGCAGGCGACGTGGCTGATCGAGCAGGACGTGATCGGACCGCTCCGCGTCGTCCTCGGCACCCTCGGCGGCGAGCGGGCGATGCTCTTCCGCAACGGCACCCACCTCATCGACGCAATGGCTTTCTTCGCCGGCGCCCAACCGGCCTGGGTCATCGCCGAGCTCGACGACCTCGACGCCGGTTACGGTCCGGTCTACCGCGGCGACGGCGGCCACGACCCGGCCTCGGAGCCGGGCGCGACCGCCATGATCGCTTTCGAGAATGGCGTCCGCGCCGTTTACAACGGCTCCAAGCGCACCGTCACCGCTTTCGAGATCGAGCTGCAAGGCGAGGGGGGCCGCATCCGCATCGGGAATCAGGTCGCCGAATTGGCGACCGTCTCCCCCGCCGGCGGTTTGGCGACGCAGCCGCTGCCGCTCCAGACCGCATTGACCTCTGGCATGGTCGTCGCCGTCGAAGAGTTGATCGACCTGATCGAGCTGGACGGCGACGGCACGCGGGCGCTGCGCCAGGCGCGGACCACACTGGAGCTTTTGCTCGGCATCCTCGCGTCCGCTGATAACGACGGCCGCAAGGTGGCGTTTCCCTTGGTGGCGGCGAGCGCCGTTGCCTGAGCTGGTTTCCGGGTCTGGGTCCTCTGGTGCTGTGCGAGTCGAATTTCGTCGGAGGAGGATGAACGCGATGTCACGTCACGAACCCCTTGCCAGTCCTGTCAGCCGCCGGTCGTTGATCAAAGGCGCCGCCGGGGTGGGTCTCTCGGCGCCGGCGATCGCCGCCGGCTTGGCCGCGCCTGGCAAGGGCGCGGCCCAGGAACCAACGCCGGGTGGCACGTTGCGCCTGACGCTGGCGGCGTCCGCCAACGTCAATCTGAACCCGATCGGCGTCACCACGATCGGCGCCTTCCATCTCATGAGCGTCATGTACGACGGTCTCGTCTGTAGCTCCGCCACTTGGGAGGAGGTCGAACCCGCCCTCGCGGAGACCTGGGAGGTCTCAGAGGACGGGCTGACCTATACCTTCCACTTGCGGCAAGGGGTGACCTGGCACGACGGCCAGCCCTTTACCGCCGCCGACGTCGAATTCACCTATACGACCATCCTCACCCAGGCCATTGGGTCGTACATGGCCGGCAACCTGACGGTGATCAAGGGCGCGCAGGCGTACCTCGACGAAACCGCGGAGACGGTCGAGGGGATCGTGGTGGTCGACGACGCTACGATTCAATTCGTCCTCGACGCGCCGAACGCCCCCTTCGTCTTCGCCGTTCTCACGCAGCACAGCATCATCCCGCGCCACGTCTGGGAGGAGGTGGCGCCGGAGGAGATGGCCAAGCCCGGCACCTGGGAACAAGGCCAGATCGGCACCGGCCCCTTCAAGTTCGTCACTTACGAGGCGGATCGCTTCCTCGAGTTCGAGCGGTACGACGACGCTTGGCGTGGCGCCCCGTTGCTCGACAAGGTGCAGTTCATCCACGTCGGCACCACGCCCGAGGCGATGGCGGCGGCCCTGGAGGCGGGCGACATCGACTACACCTCGGTTTCGGCGACCGAGTTCGAGCGATTGAGCGCGAACCCCGAGCTGGTGATGAGCACGAAGCCGATCTTTAACATCCGCGCCTTTGGCGTGAACGTCGGCAAACCCTACTTGCAGGACGTCCGCGTGCGGCAGGCCATCGTCCACGGCATCGACCGGGTCGGCATCTGCGAGACGATCCTGGCGAACATGAGCACACCGACGAACTCCCTGTCGCCGTCGGCGAAATGGGCCAACACGAACCTCCCGGCCTACGAGTACGATCCAGAGTTGGCGACGTCGCTGCTGGCCGAGGCGGGGTGGGATGCGAGCCAGGAGATCGAGCTGTCGCTCTACTACCAGGATCAACCGCACAAGGACTCAATCGCCTTCGTGCAACAGCAACTCGGCGAGATCGGGATCACCGCCAACGTCGTCCAGCTGGACGGCTCAGCGGTCCAGTCCTATTACTACGAGGACAAGACCTTCGACCTGATGCTCCTCGGCTACGGCGTCTCGCCCGACTTTGACGAATTCCGCGACATCTTCGCCTGCGACGCGACCTGGCCGGCCGGTCAGAACGCCATGGGCTACTGCAATCCCCAAGTCGACGAGCTGTTCGTCCAGGGCCGCGCCACTACCGACGATGTGGAACGGAAGCAGATCTACGACGAGGCGCAGGTGATCCTGGCCGACGAATTGCCCTGGATCCCGTTTTACAACCTCAGCCTGGTCGGCGGCTTCAACGCCCGCGTCCAAGACGGCGACGCCATCTTCAATGCCTGGAACCGCCCGTACAACTGGAGCATCGAAAAGGTCTGGATCGCTGAATAGGGGTCAGGAGTCAGGAGTCAGGAGTCAGGGGTCAGGGAGAGCACAACGCGTCGTCCCTGACCCCCGGCTCCTGACTCCTGACCCCGCCCGAAGGGCTTATGCTCGCTTATATCCTGCGCCGGCTCGTCATTTCGATACCGATTCTGCTCGGGGTGACGCTGATCACGTTCACCTTCGTCAACCTCGTGCCCGGCGACTACATCGACACGCTGATCGACCCTGAGGTCTCCAGCGCCCGCCGCGAGGATCTGGAGGCGCTGGAGAAGCAGCTTGGTCTCGATCAGCCGGCGCCGGTCCGGTATGGGCTTTGGATGAAGGAGTTGGCAACGGGCAATCTCGGCTACTCGCTCAGCTCTCGTAAGCCGGTGGTCGAGGAGATCGGCCGCCGCCTCGTGCCAACGCTGAAGCTGACCGCGACCTCGCTCGTCTTCGCGGTCGTCGTCGGCACGCTGCTCGGGATCGTCAGCGCCATCCGCCCGTATTCCTTGCTCGATTACCTGCTCACCCTCTCCGGCTTCGTCTGGATCTCGGTGCCCAGCTTCTTCGCCGCCATCGCCGCGCTTTATCTCTTCGCGATCAAGGTGCCGATTTTCCCCGTCTCCGGCACCGGGCCGCCCGGCGTCGCTGATGTCCCGGTCCACCAACAGCTCTACTACCTGCTCTTGCCGGCCGCGATCCTGGGGTTGGAGCGGATCGCCGCCTTTATGCGCTTCGCCCGCGCCAGCATGCTCGAAGTGATGCGGACCGACTACGTCACCGTCGCCAGAGCGAAGGGCTTGCCCGAGTATCGCGTCATCTTCCGCCACACCTTCCGCAACGCGCTGCTGCCCTTGATCACGATCGTCGGGCTCAGCCTGCCTAGCCTGCTTGGCGGCTCGGTCATCATCGAGGCGATCTTCGGCTGGGGTGGGCTCGGCACCTACAGTCTCGCCGCCGTCACCCAACGCGACTACCCCGTGATCATGGGTGTCAACTTCATCGCCGCCATCGTCGTGCTGGGCAGCAACCTCCTGGCCGACGTTGCCTACGCCATCGCCGACCCCCGCATCCGCTACGACTGACCTGAGGGACTAGAGGTAGACCGTGACAGCAAACCGTCATGCTGAGCCCGCAGGCGAAGCATCCCCCGGCGAAGCCGCTCTGTCGCTGCGGGGCGCTTCGCGCGGGGATGCTTCGATGCCTCAGCATGACGGCGCTCGCGCGTCGAGGGCGCGGGTGGTGCTGCCGGAGCGGACGCCGTGGTGGAACGCGCGCTCGGTGCGGCGCTTCCGGCGGCATTGGCTGGCGATGACCGGTCTGACCGTGCTTGTCCTGTTGGTCCTGATGGCAGTGTTCGCGCCGGTGATCGCTGGCGACCCCAACCACGGCAGTCTCCGCCTCGTTCGGCAGGGACCGCAGGAAAGGCACTGGCTCGGTACGGATGGCGCCGGGCGCGATGTCTGGGCACGTCTGGTCTACGCCTCGCGCATCTCCCTTGCCGTCGGGCTCGTTTCCGTCGCCATCTCGACCGCGATCGGACTTCTCCTCGGCAGCGTCGCCGGGTTCTACGGCGGCAAGGTCGACAGCGTCATCATGCGCTTTACCGACATCATCCTCTGCTTTCCGACCCTGCTCGTCATCCTCTCCGTCGTCACCGTCCTCGGGCCGTCGATCTTCAATGTGATGGCGGTGATCGGCGGTTTCAGTTGGCCGTCGATGTGCCGATTGGTGCGCGGCCAGTTCCTCTCCCTGCGCGAGCAGGACTTTGTCCTCGCCGCCCGCGCCATCGGTTCGCCGATGCGCGGCATCATCGGCCGGCACCTGTTGCCGAACGTGGTCGCGCCCGTCTCGGTAGCGATTACCCTCGGACTCGCCTCCGCCATCCTGACTGAAGCTGGATTGAGCTTCCTCGGACTCAGCGTGCAGGTGCCGACCCCGAGTTGGGGCAACATGCTCTTCGATGCGACGTCGGTCTCGGTGATGGAGAACAACTGGTGGCTCTGGATCCCGCCGGGGCTCTTTATCGCGCTGGCCGTGCTGGCGATCAACTTCGTCGGCGATGGGCTGCGCGACGCGCTCGACCCGCGAATGCGGATGGACTAGGTCATGAGTGAAACGCTCCGTCATGATGAGGTATCGAAGCATCCCCGCGCGAAGCGCCGCGCCGTCACCGACTGATCGGCTTCGCCGGGGGATGCTTCGGCTTCGCCTCAGCATGACGGTGTGCAGGCCCGGCCTAATCGCCGACACGTGAAGGAGGATCACTCGACCGTGCAGATGACCGACTTCGGCAATTCGTACATGACCTGGGTCGCCCCGCACGACTTCAGCGACCGCCGCGTGCCCGGTCACAAGCCGTGGGGCAACAGCGCCCGCATCCTGATCGACGCCCGCTGCACCATCACCGACGACGCCACCGGCACGACCGAGGAGCTCTACCTCGTCGCCCCCTGCCGCACGGAATGGATGTACCAGGAGGAGAACCTCTTCCAGAACCCGAGTGGCGAGTACCGCGTCATCTTTACCCAGGAGCGCCAGCTCGTCGTCGGCAAGCGCATGGTAGAGGAAAGCGACCGCCCTGGCTCGTCGTCGACCGACAAGTTCACCTCGCTCGTCTTTACCATCGGCCTCTTCCCTGATGCGACTGCCCTCGATACCGGTAAGGCGGTCGTGGCGGCTACTCACGCGAACCTGCCAATCAACGCGCTCACCGAGATCCGTGATGACGCGAGCGGTCTCCGCGCCACGCTCGAATACCCGGTGCGGACGATGAACATCCACCCCGAGCGCGAGCGCTTCCAGGTCGATACCGGCCCACTGATCTTCCCCGACCTGGCCGCCAACGACGAGCATTGGATCGACCGCTGCGCCCTTGCCCACGTCATCTACAACACCTTCGATCGCGCCGAGTTCATCTGCAAGCGGCCGACCCCTTTCCTCCACGACGGCCAGGAGGTTGCTCGCATCTTCCACTACTCCGACTACCGAGCACTGCCGGCCACGCACACGCTGTACGTCGCCGGCCGCCTCTGACCGCGGAGTGAAACGCGAAATGCCGGCCTTCGTCATCCTGGGCTCTCCTCGGGATAGACGCGCCAGGATATCCGCTCTTGGGAAGAGGAACATCATGACGATTACCGGCAAGCGCCTGATCTTTCGCTCGGACTTGTCCGTCGAGTTCGAGGAGTTCGCGGTTCCCGAGCCGGGGCCGCGCCAACTCGTCATTCGCCAGGCCCGAACCCATGTCAGCGCCGGCTCGGAACTGAATTTCTTCCGTCACAACCCGCCGGACGGTCCGCTTAAGCGGATATCGCAGGGCTATATGGCGGTCGGCCACGTCGCGCGAGTTGGCGCAGGCGTCGAGGAGTTTGCTCCCGGCGACCTCGTGCTTACCAATTCCCATCATGTCAGCCATTCGCTCATCGACCTCGCTGCCCCCACTGCCAGGCACGGCAACAACAATTACATTCAGGCGCTCGACGGCAAGGTTTCCCACGACGAGGCTGGCTTTGTGGTCCTCGGCGACGTTGCGCTTCATGGTGTGCGCCGGGCGGCACTTCAGATAGATGAGTCGGTCGTCGTCTTTGGCTGCGGCATCGTTGGACAGCTCACGATTCAATTCGCCCGGCTTTCCGGCGCCCACCCGATCATCGCCGTTGACCTATTCGACGCCCGTCTCGACCAGGCCAAGGTCAGCGGCGCAACCCACGTCGTCGACGCCACGCGGACCGACTCGGTGCAGGCGATCCGTGAGATGACCGGCGGACGCGGCGGGGAAGCCGTTTTCCACTGTGCCCCCAGGCCCAGCGTCCTCCAAACGGCCATGGAGGTTGCCGCCGAGCGTGGCACGGTGGTCCTCACCGCCAGCCCGCCGGGCACCGCCGAGATCGGCCTCCAGGCGGAGTTGCTGCGGCGTGAGCTGACGATCCTTGGCGTCTACGAGATTGGCATTGACCAGCCCCACGGCTATTGGCCCTGGACCCGTTCCCGCAACCGCCAGGCCTGTCTGCGGCTGCTCGCCAGCGGCGAACTTCGCCTCGACCATCTCATCTCCCACGTCGTTCCCTATACCGAAGCTGAGGCCATGGTCAAGATGATGACTCGTGGCGGCGCCGACTGGATGGGCGTCGTCTTTGCCTGGGATTGAGAGGCTGCTGCACGATGTCACGGACGAACGGGAAGCAGATACGCATCGCCCAACTCGGCGTTGCTCAACCGCATGCGGCGGGCTATCGCGCGACGATGCGTCTCATGCCAGAGGTAGTCCTGGTCGCGGGCTACGACCTCGATCTCGGCGCGGCGCGGGGCGAACTGCAGCGCGAAGGCGTCGCGTACCGGCTGTACGACGACGTCGCCGCGCTGCTCGAGGCGGAGCGGCCAGAGGCGGTGATCATTTGCCTGCCGCCCGCGTTGACGCCGAGCGCGATTGCGCTGGCGGCGGATGCCGGCTGTCACGTCCTCGCCGAAAAGCCGTGCGCCTGCACCGCCGATGGCTTCCTGCCGGCGATGGCGGCGATCGAGCGCGCGGGCGTCCAGTTCGCGACCGGCTACTTGCGGCGGGCCTCGCCCATTGCGCGAGAGATGAAGAAGATCGCCGCCGGTGGTCAGTTGGGTAGGCTGACCTCGGCCGAGATCAGCATGGCGACGACATGCGTTTCGCGCCGCAACCCCGACCATTGGCTCTTCCGGCGGGAGATGAGCGGCGGCGGCATCCTGCACTGGCTTGGCTGCCATTGGATCGACCTGCTCTGGTTCGTGACCGAGCGCGAAGTCGTCGCCGTCGGCGCGATGCTGGACACGCTCTCAGGGGAAGCGATCGACGTCGAGGACACCGCCGTCGTCACCCTGCGCGATGCGAGCGGCATGCTCGCCACCCTCAATTGCGCCTATGTCCTCGATCAGGGACCGGACCAGATCGCCATCAACTTGCGCGGCACACTTGGTTGGCTGGCCTGGGACGGCGTCGGCCCCGAGTTGCGCGTGCGCAGCACGCACCCCGATTGGGCGACCGCGCCAACCCGGACGCTCCGGTTCGAGCCGGATCCGGTCGGCGGCTACGGCGGCGCCATGGGCATCCATGTGTTGCGGCGATTCATTGCCTCCTGCCGCGACGGCACGCCGCCGCTCTTTACCCCGGCCGATGCCCTGCGCGTACTCGACGCGGCCGAGGAGTCGTCGCGCACCGGACGGCTGGTCGAGCTCACTACCGCGGTGGGGGTTGGGTAACGCCATGGAACGGATTCGTGTTCTGCCGCGCCGCGAGGAGCCGGTCCGCTGGGTTTTCGCCGGCGACAGCATCACGCACGGCGCCGCCCACACCATCGGCTGGCGCGACTACACCGAGCTCTTCAGCGAGCGGGTGCGTTGGGAGCTGGGCCGCACGCGCGACGTCGTCATCAAGACCGGGGTCAGCGGCTGGACGATCGCGAACCTGGCGGAGGAGCTCGATTGGGGGGTGCTTCAGTTCCGGCCGGCCTGCGTCTCCCTCATGTTCGGCATGAACGATTGCGTCCAAGGAAAGGAGGGCCTGACCTGCTTCATCGAGACCTACGCCCGCGTCATCGAACGTATCCGGCACGAATCGGACGCGGAGATACTGCTGCACACGCCGAACTGGACGCTGCCGACCGGAGGCGAGGCGCGCGTCGCCCATCTGCCGGCGTACCGGGATGCGGTCCTCAAAGTCGCCGCTGACACGGGAGCGCCGTGCGTCGATCACTTCCCGATCTGGACCGGCGCCGAAGCGAGCGGGGCGATGCACCACTGGCT
>JBOGUE010000659.1:0-11932 GCA_050695955.1 Thermomicrobiales bacterium
TCGTTGTCACATCTTCCGTTTTCGTTGCAAAGGAGCGTCGTTATGGCCTGGCGAATGACGGGACAACTGATCGAGACGTGTAGTTGCAACATGTTCTGCCCCTGCTGGTTCCTGGTGCAGGAACTGATGGTGATGGACCAGGGCTGGTGCGCCAGCGCGCTCGCCTTCCGCGTCCGCGAGGGCAGCAGCGATGGCGCCGACCTGGGCGGGCGGACGGTCGTCCTGGCGCTCGACTGGCCGGGGCCGACCCTCTTTGACGGCAACGGCACCGCCCGCCTCTACGTCGACGAGGGGGCCAGCGCCGAGCAGCGCCGCGAGCTGGAGGCGATCCTCAGCGGCCAGAAGGGCGGCCCGATGGGGGCGCTCGCCCCGCTCATCACCACCTGGCTGCCGGCTCAGAGCGCGACCATCGACGTCGCGGACGAGGGCGACGCCATCAGCGTCGCCGTGGGCGACACCGGCCGGGTCGAGTCCCGGCGCCTCGTCGACGGCGAAGGTCACGGCTTCACGATGCGCGGAGGCGGGTTCATCACCGCCCTCGGTATGGAGAAGGTCGATCTGGCGCCGAGCGCCAGCCGCTGGACTGACCCCGACCTTCGCCAATTCGAGACCAAGTCCGGTGCGCGGGGCGACTTCACCTGGAGCGCCTGACCGTCGCGGGTCGCAGCGCGGGCACCGCCCGCGCCGACCGGCGTCGGCGCGATGGCGAGGATGGTCGGCGCCTCCGGGCGTGCTGACCAGGACTCGTGCGGAGGATGCAAGGATGGCCTTCCCACCGGCCGCCCCGTCCGGGCGGTTTTCCTGGTTGCACCCGACAACGCCGCTCGCGCGCGGCCAGCGCGCGGTCCTCCTGGGCCTCATCGTCGTGACGGTCGGCGCCTGGGCGATGACAACCCACCAGGCCCGGACGATGGACATGCCGATGGGGGTCGTCGCCCGCGGCGGTGCCGAAAACGACGCGGCTGACATGGCCGGGATGGCCGCCTCGGGCATGGCGGGGATGGCGCAGGCGGGGTGGACGCTCGACGCCTTCGCCACCTTTCTCGGGGCGTGGGCGGTGATGATGACGGCGATGATGTTCCCGGCCGCCGCCCCGATGCTCCTCTTGCTCCGCACGGTTCACGCCCAGCGCAGGTCTCACGGCGGCGCCTTCGTCCCGACCTGGGTCTTCGCCGCCGGCTACCTGCTGGTCTGGACGGCGGTCGGGGGCATCACGTGGATCCTGGTCCAACTGGGGAGCGCCCTCGCGGGCCGCCTGGGTTCGGCCGAGCGGGGGACGTGGGCGCCGCTCGGTCTTGGGGCGGTCCTGGCCCTGGCCGGGCTCTACCAGGTGACGCCGCTGAAGCGGGTCTGCCTCGACCACTGCCGCACGCCCCTCGGGTTCGTCATGACGCACTGGCGGGAAGGACGCCTGGGGGCGCTGCGGATGGGCCTGGTCCACGGGGCCTACTGCCTGGGCTGCTGCTGGGCGCTCTTCGCGGTGCTGGTGGCGGCGGGGGTGATGAGCCTGGCCTGGATGGCCCTGCTGACGCTGGTGGTCTTCGCCGAGAAGGTGCTGCCGGTCGGACGGGGGACGTCGCGCGCCGTCGGCGCTGCCTTCCTCGCCCTTGGCGCCCTCGTCGCGAGCGGCGCGGTGGCCATGCCCTGGACGGCCTGATCCCGCCGGGTGCCGATCACGCTCCTGCCGGACGGAGGAACCTGAGGCAATTCAGGGCGCAGGCCGGGAGCAGTAGACCCCGGAGCAGATCGGATGCCGGGACCGGCGGGAGGTGCGGCCATGCAGAAGTCGACTCTGCCAGACATAAGTAATCCGAGTGCGCAATTCTGCGCATGCGCGGAGCGGCACGGCGGCGCAAGATGGTTCCCGTGCCCACGATCGACGGGCACTGCCTCTCGGCCTTCCGAGGGGCGCAACCTGAGAACACCCAGAAGGAGAACCCGATGACCACGCTCAAGCTCGTCCGCGCCTACGGTCGCTACCTCGCCGGTTCGCTCGCCACGATCGCCTTCAAACTCAGCGCTAACTAGCCGGCCCGAGCTGCCGCGAGAAGGAGACCTCAATGCATGCACTGAAGATCACCCGCGCCTACGCCCGCTACATCGCGTCGTCGCTAGCCACCGTTGCCTTCAGGATCTCGGTTAACTAGCCGGCCTGGGGCTGGCTAGCGGCGGACGCCGGCTTGCCCCGCTGCGAGCCGGGGCCGGCTGGAGGCTCGGATGCTCGTCACCGCCCTGGCCCAGACCCGCTTCGCTACTGCCCTCATCACGGGCCGGCCCATCCCGGCCTGGGCGCTCGACCGGCTGATCGCCGCCGCCCGCGACACCCAGCGCGAGTTCGGCGCGATCGGCGCAGAGGGCGCCGACGCCGTGACCGGGCCCGCCCTCGACCCCGAGACGCGCCGCGCCATGCAGCTGCGCCGCTTCCGCACCCAGGCCCAACGCGCCGCCCGCGAGACCGCCTACTACGGCCGGCTGTTCGCCGCGCTGGGGCTCGATCCCGGCACGCTGGAATGGGACGACATTGATCGCCTGCCCCCGACCCCGAAGGAGGCGCTGCGGACAGACCCGGACGCCTTCGTCCGGCGCTCCGCCCAGCCGGCGCTGCGGACCACCACCACCGGCACGACCGGCCAGCCGACCCGCGTCGCCTTCTCTCAGGCCGAGTTGCGGACGATGATGGGCCTCTCCGCCCTGGGCTTCCTGCTGAACGGGCAGCTCGCCCCCGACGACGTCGTCCTGATGGCGACCAGCTCCCGCGCCACGCTCGGCAACCTCGGGCTGGCCGGGGCGTGCGCCCACATCGGCGCCCTCCTGCAGCCGGTCGGCCTGATCGAGCCGGCGCTGACGCTCTCCCTCCTTACCGAGAACCTGCGCATCGCCGGCAAGAAGCCGCGGGTCAGCGTCGTGTCAACCTATCCCTCCTACCTCGGGGAACTGGTCGAGTGCGGACTATCCGGCGGCTATGGACCGGCCGACTTTGGGTTGGAGCGGATCACGGTCGGCGGCGAGGTCGTCACGGACGGGCTCAGGGCGCGGGCGCGGCGGCTCTTCGGCGAGGGCATCCACGTCGAATCCGGCTACGCGATGACCGAGACCCTCCCCTTCGGCGGCACGCTCTGCGACCAGGGTCACCTCCACTTCGAGCCGGCGCACGGGTTGCTGGAGGTGCTCGACCCTGAAACCGGCGCCGCTTGCGCTCCCGGCGAGGCCGGCACGCTCGTCTTGAGCCCCTTCCCGCCCTTCCGCGAGACGACGCTGCTGCTGCGCTACGACACGCACGACGTCGTCCGCCCCCTCGCCGGACCGTTCACCTGCCGCCTCCGCCATCTCCCCGCGACGACTGACCTCCTCGGCAAGCTCCGCCTCTCGATCCGCCACGACGGCGGCTGGACCTACCCGCGCCAGGTGCTGGAAGCGCTGGAGGCGGTCGAATTCGTCCCGCTGCCGGCCCGCTGCGGCTGCTGGGCGGTGCCGGACGGCGTGGCGGTCGAGGTCGTTGTCCGCAACGACAACCCAGCGGCGCGACGGGCGATCGAGCGGAGCCTGGAGGAGCAGGGCGTTCCGGTAGGAGAACTGCACTTGCTGGAGGACTCGACCCAGTTGCAGCGCCCGTTCCCGCTGCGGACGGACCTGCGGGAGTTGTCGTTTGACGTCGGCGCCGCGAATCCGCCGCGGGTGGCGATCGTTGCCGGGCAAGGAGGCTGAGGTGGCGATCGCCTACCTGGTCGTCCTCGGGCTGACCGTCGGGGCAGTCCTGCTCGGCTGGGCCTACCTCCGCCGCTTCCCGGTGACGCGCCCGCCGCTCGGCGTGATCAACCTCGGGGACGTGGCGTTCATGATCGGCGGCATCGTCCTCATCCCGTATCTCTACCTGGGGCTGCCGATCTGGCTGGTCGGGGCGATCCTCGGCCTAGGGATGCTCGCCATCCTCTACTTTGTCGCCGAGCCGGTCCTGCGATCGCCGGTCCTCATCTGGCCGGTCGTGGGTGGGCTGATTGGGGCCGACGTGGCGCTGGCGCTGTGGCAGGGCACGACCAGCCGCGCCTACTTCGTCGTCAACGATCTGGTGCTGCTGCTGGTGGTCGTCGGCATAAGCAACCTCTGGGCCCAGAGCGGTCTGCGCGCCCGCGACCTGGCCGTCCTGGCTGCCGCGCTGATCGTCTACGACGCGGTCGCCACCGCCTGGTTACCGCTGACCTCCAACCTGATCGACCGCCTCTCGGGCCTGCCCTTCACGCCAATGGTCGTCTGGCGCGTCGAGGCGGACCGTTGGCTGGGGATCGGGTTGGGAGACCTGCTGCTGGCGACGGTCGGGCCGCTGGTGCTGCGCAAGGCGTACGGACGCCCGGCCGGGCTGGGCGCGATCGCCATCGCGCTGGGAACGGTGGCGGGGCTCTTGGCCCTCGCCGCTTCGGGGCGGCTAGAGGGAGGATTCCCGGTGATGGTCGTGCTCGGGCCGCTCCTGGTCGGTCAGTACGCCTACTGGGTCCGGCGCCGCGGCGGGGAGCGGACGACGGGGCAGTACCTGCGCGCCGAGCCGCTGCCGTCGGTCCCGCTCGCCACCGTCGCCGACCGCCGCGCGAGGGTTCTATGTCGCAAGCGCACCAAGTCCATTTCAGGCGCTACGTAAGCACGTCCCGAAATAGGCAGTCCGAATGGGCAATCCAGCGGACGCCCCACGCGTCGCCGAGCACTATGGTGAGGCTGTCCGGGCGACCAGTGGCCGGCTGGCGCGATGGTGCGACCGCGCTGGCCGCCGTCCCTGGAACGTAAAGGAGCAACGATCGTGGATGACCATCGCTTCGACAACCTGACCCGACGGCTGGCGACTGGTACCTCCCGGCGCGGCTTCATCAAGCGCCTCGCCGGCGGGTCGCTCGCCGGCGCGCTCGCCGCGCTGCGCCACCGCCGAAGTCTCGCGGACGATAAGGTGCTGGTCTGCCATCGAACCAGTTCGGCGACGAACCCGGTCGTCGTGATCAAGGTCAGCGTCAACGCCATCCCGGCCCACCAGGCGCATGGCGACGCTATCGATCCTGACTTCAGCAACGACCCGGCGCATTGCGGCGGCTGCTTTGTCGGCTGCGGCGACGAAGAGGTGTGTGTCGACGGCGTCTGCCAGACGGTCGCCTGTCTCCCTCTGCAAGAGGTCTGTGACTCGACCAACAACCAGTGTTGCCAGAATGAGCCGACCGCCTGCGAGAACGTGACGAAGCCGGAGTGCGATGGCATTGGTGTGTCGCGGTGCTGTCACGCGCTCGGCTCTTGCACCGACGACTGTGACTGCTGCGGAGATCTCTTTTGCAACGACTTCGGCATATGCGACAACGACGGCCTGGACTGAGCCGCGGTCGGCCAGGCATCCGTCGACCCCATCGGCTGGGTGATTAAGTCGCGCGCACGCCCGGCAGCGAACCTCGGCCATGCGTAGATCGGCTTTGCGAGAAATAGGCAATCCGTATGGGCAATCCGGCAGACGCACCGAGCGGCGGCGATCGCTAGGTTCGAATTGGCTGGAAGATCGGCGGCCGGCCGCGGCGGATGCGCAGCTGCACCGGCCGTCGTCTAGGCGCCTAATGTGGAGATCTTGATATGGACGAATCTCGTTTTGATTCGCTCGCGCGGAGACTTGCCACCAAGCGGTCACGTCGCACGTTTCTCGCGGCGCTCGTGGGCGGCGTGGCCGGCGCCATCGCGCGGGCCGGGGCAGCGATCCCCGAGGCGGCGGCCCTCCCCTGTTGCGGGGTTTGCCCACCCCCCTGCTCCTGTGTTTGCAACGGTCCCGACGATACGTCGTGCGAATGTCCCACCTGTGAGCCGATCAGCTGCGATGGGCTCTGTGGTGTGGTGGATGACGGCTGCGGCGGCGCCATCGATTGCGGCTGCTGTCCGAACAACATGGATAGCTGCGAGAGCCGCTGCGGCATCATTCCAGACGGCTGCGGCGGCACGCTCGATTGCGGGTGCTGCCCGCTACCAGGCTGTCGAGAGGGGCAATGCGGACTCATCGACGACGGCTGTGGGGGAACGCTCGATTGCGGCTGCTGCCCCACCGGTTGCGAGGGCAGGTGCGGCCTCGTCGAGGACGGTTGCGACGTCACGATCGACCGCGGCGGCTGCCCTGCCGGCAAGTCGTGCGCCGGCGGTCAATGCGTCGTCAATGACTCAAGTGGCGAGCCGGGCGGTGGATCAGACGGTGGATCGAGCGGCGGGGCATCGGGAACCAACCCTGACCCTGCCACCGACGACGACCAGTCACCGGCCACGGACGCTGTGTCCAACCCTGGAGCCGGCCGCCGCTACGTCGTGCTCCTCGACGGGTTCGGCAGTTCCAGCCTGCTCGACGATCTGACCGGCAAGGGCGATCACGACAATCACGGCGTCCGCGATCGCTTCGCCCCGATTGTGGAGCGTCTACGCGATGCGGACCCCGACGCTCAGTTCGTCTACTTCAGCTATCGCGCCGGCCCGCTCCTCAGCGACGGGAACGAGCCGCGGAAGGGCTGGACCGGGCAACAGTTCGGCGCCGGGCGGGAACCCGTCTACCGCACAAGCAACGTCACGGACGTATCGCTGCTCGATCACGTCAAGGGACTCGATTGGATCGTCGCTACCCTCCGCGAGCAGTCACCCGCCGCCACGGTCGACCTCGTCGGCTTCGGTCTCGGCGGTGTCGTGGCGCTGGCATGGGTCGCTGACCGCATGAAGGCGTCTGACGAGGCCCAGGTCAAGCGGCTGGACGCGGTGCGCCGCGTGGTGGTGGTAAACAGCCCGATCGCCGGCCTCAATCCGCGCGCCGTCGCTGCCCCCGCCGCCATCGAGGAACTGATGGCGTACAAGTTCGACACGGGCACCGGCGCGCTCGTCAGCGACCTACTGGCGACCGGCGAGATCATCGCGTCGCTGCCGGACGCCGCCGAACAAGTCGATGCGGTCAGCATCGAGGCTCGCGAGGATTTCGTCGTCAACGGCGAGCGCATTTTCGACACCGGCATCTGGCTGGGCAAGGGGACCGCGGAGATCCTGCCCGACGAGCGGCGATACGACACGCGTCTCGGCACGATCGCAGGCGACGTGCTGTCGACGCACCGCCTGATGCTGGAGAGCACGAGCGACGCTGCTATGCGGGCGCGTGACCATCTCGTCGATTTGCTGGCATAGGGAGTAGTTCGATCCGGCCGCTGACTCTGATACGTCGAGGAGTAACGAACGTGGATGACCTTCGCTTTGATGATCTGGCCCGCCGCTTGGCGGGTGGAACTTCCCGCCGCGGTCTGCTGCGGGGCGTGATCGGTGGCCTCCTCGGCGGGTTGGCCGGCCTCGGCGCCACCGAGACGCTGGCGGCTCGCGGCCCACTCGGCGCGGCCTGTACGCGCGCGACGCAGTGCGCGTCGCTCAAGTGCGCCGACGGGGTCTGCTGCAACGCGAGCTGCACCGGCCAGTGCGAGGCCTGCGACCTCGCCGGCCAGGTTGGCATGTGTACCCCGCTGCCGGCCGGCACCCAGCAGCACGGCGCCCGCCCTGCCTGCACCGGCACCGGCGTCTGCCAGGCCTCCTGCGACGGGGCGACACGCAACCAATGCACCAGCTACCCCGGCCTCAACGTCGTCTGCGACGACCCGGTCTGCGCGGCTGGCTGGCAGACGACCTACGGCTGTGGCGGCGATGGCACGTGCCACCCGACCACCACCAATTGCGGACTCTTCGTCTGCAACGCCGAGGGGACCGGCTGTCTGACCACCTGCGAGGAGAACGCCGATTGCGTCGGCGCGGCCTACTGCGCCAACGGCGTTTGTCAGGGCGACCAGCCGCCGGGGCAACCCTGCACCACGCCCGACCAGTGCCAGAGCGGCCTCTGCGTCGACGGCGTCTGCTGCACCAGCACCTGCGACGATCCCTGCCAGGCCTGCAACGTTCCCGGCAACCTCGGCTTCTGCGCCGACATCGCCGACGGCGCGGCCTGCGACGACGGCAACCCCTGCACGGACAATGACGTCTGCCGCAATGGCAATTGCCACGGCACGCCCCTGACCTGTGCCAGGCTCGACCAATGCCATGACGCGGGTGTCTGCGACCCGGCCACCGGCCAGTGCAGCCACCCCAATTCGCCGGACAACACGAACTGCGGCGACGGCCAGGTCTGCTGCGCCGGGATCTGTTGCGCCGTCGGCGAGGAGTGCGCTAGTGGCTCATGCCAGCCGGGACAGTGCTTGGGCCTGGACCAGTTCTGCGACCCCGCTAACAACCGCTGCTGCCAGGACGAGCCGACATTCTGCGAGGCCACGTCGACCTGCCACGCTGCCAACCCCGGTTCCGACCCCACCTGTTGCCACCGCACCGGCGACTTCTGCACCGATACCTGTGATTGCTGCGATTTCCAGCTCTGCCGCAACAGCGCGTGCTGCCGCCTCTCCGACGACCCGTGTGACGCCGACGACCAGTGCTGCAGCGGGGTGTGCTGCGACGGTGTCTGCTGCAACGACTTCCAGGCATGCTGCAACGGCGCCTGCCTGGCGGAAACGGAACCGTGCGTCGGGAACGTGCCGATGGGCGGAAGCTGCGAAGAGACGGACGACTGCGTTCCAGGGAGCGGTCTTGTCTGCGCGGACGGCGGCGTTGACGATACCGTGGTCTGTGGCGACGTCTGCTGCACCTCAACGCTCGGCGCCTCGTGCGCACCCAACGCCGATGGCAGCGGTTGCCGCTGCTGCGGCAGTATGGGCTGCGGTTGCCCTGAAACGGTCATCTGCAACGCAAGCAACGTGGTCTGCGGTGGCCTGCTCGCGGATTGCGCGACCGGCGGCGACTGCTTGAGCGGGCTGTGCGCTCTGTCGGGCGGACCGGCCCAGAATTGTTGCCACGATCTGGGAGGGTTCTGCCAGGCCGGGGTCAACAGTTCGTGTTGCGGCACCGTCGGCTGCGGCAGCGGGGGCGGCGCCGTCTGTGGCGGCATTGGAGCGCCCTGCACGGACGGCGTCGAATGCGTAAGTGGGGCCTGCGCCTCCGGGTCCTGCGTCAACGCGCTGGTCCTCCCCGGCGATGACGACGGCCTCGATTGACCTGAGGACGCCGGGATCGAGGTCAGGCGCGTCGTTTGCCTTGGGCGTCCCCCGAAAATAGGCAATGCGAATGGGTAATACGGCCGACGTGCCGGGCGGTGTTCTGCGATAGATTTGACCCATCTTGATAGGCGGCGGCGGGCTGGCGCGATGGTGCGACCGCACCGTCCCGCCGCTGTCCGGGGAGAGTTGTGCCGAGCGGCGGTGTAGGGGAATCGATGGCGACAATCCAGCGCCACGCCGAGCGGGCGATCACGTCCCCGAGCGGGACGAGACGGCATGCCGTTGCTCCGGAGTCGATCGCCGAATCCGGCCTCGTTCAGCGCCGGCTGCCGATGAACGCGGCCGCCGTCGTCGTGCTCCAGCGGATCCACGGCAACGCGCACGTCAACCGGGTGCTCGACCACGCACGGGCGACCGCGGTGGTCATCCAGCGGTCGATCAGCGTCGACGAAGCCAAGCGCTGGATCAAGCAGGCGGCCTCGGGCGCGGGCACGGACGAGGGCAAGATCTACGAGGCGATTCGCCAGTGCGCCGACCGCGCCGCGCTGAAAGCCGATCGCGACGTGCAGCGCTACCTCACGAGCGAGATGAAGGGGCACGACCTCTGGAAGGCGCGGTTGCTCCTCGAGTTCGGCAAAGAGTCTGCCTTCCCGCCCACGGTCCGGGCCATTTGGGGCGCCACCAAAGGCGCGGGCACCGACGAGAGCCGCATCTACAAGGCGATCAACAAGCTCAAGCCTGGGCAGCTCGACGAGTTGCTGAAGATCCCCGGCCTGAAGGACATGCTGAAGGCCGACCTCAATAAAGGTGAGATGAAACGCGCCACCGGCGGCGGCGGCATGATCGACCGCCACAAGAAGAACGTCGCCTTCGTCAAGAGCGAGCTGGCGGACATGAAGAAGCCGGGCAGCCCGCTATTGATCCGCAATACCGCCGAGTGGATGGAGCCGATCGGCGGGGGCGCTCCGAAGATTGAGCTGTACGTTTTGACGAAGACGCACGACGCCGCCGCGCGGGCGAAAAAGCATGGCAAGACGAGCGACGTCGCCTACTTCGGCGAGGGCCAGAAGTACCCGGACGACTCCGCCGACTACGACCTCGACATTGCCTCGAAGCGGAACGTCTACTTCACGGGCGCTACGTTCGTTGGCGAGCACCAGGACAAGAAAATCTGGTTGATGGAGCCGAAAAGGCATGGTAGCGCCTCGGTGCGTGGCACGCTGGTGCATGAGACCCAGCACGACGCCGACAAGCACGAGCTGGAGCCGGATTGGGCGAAGGCCTACAAGACGCCGGAGGAAAGCTGGGTCCGCTACAAGACCGAGTTTCGCGCCTACTGGATCGACGGCGACTTCGATGGCAACAGCGCCTCTTCGGGCACGGCCACCGACCCGAAGTTCGACAACGCCAAGCAGGAGGCCATCTTCCTCCATCTTTGGGGCACGAAGGAGGACGACACCTATGCGGAGTGGCTCCGCCCGACCTACCGGGCGAACCCGACCGTCGGTGGGAAGAAGTTCCAGGACCTTGTCCACGGCTACACGCACCCCGAGGGCATCAACCTAATCAACTCGCCCCGGATCGACGATCTCTACAATAGCCTGGCGACCTGCAAGAAAACGGACAAGAACCTGACGAGGTCGCCGCTCAAGGAATTGAAGGCGGCGGCCCAGGCGCTCAATGGTAACGACCGCCTCTATCTCCAATCCTCGCGGGCCGCCGCGCTGCATAAGATGATGAAGGACAACCTGGCGGCGAATCCGCTCAAGCAGATCGCCACGATCGTCGGCGGCGGCACGCTGCCGAAATGGGTCTAACATGACACGAGTCGTCTACCCAACTGCCCGCCTCAGCGCCAACGGCGCGGCCGCGCTCCTCGACACCGTTGACCACGGCCTGCGCGTCTGCGACCTGCCGAGCAGCGCGGTGCGCTGGGATCTCGGCGAAGATCAAGACATCACCCTGCCTTCCCTCTCGGCGTCGGGGAACGCCGTCGCCTGGGTGGCGGAGAGCGGCCAGGTCACGATCCTGACCGACGCCGGCCAGACACACCTCGACCTCCCGGCCCCCCGCGATTGCGTCCGGGCTGTCGCGGTCAGCGATACCGGCGACCGCGTTGCGGTCCTGATTGCCGCCGATGCTGAGGACGGGACGGACGGGTCGCTCCTCGTCATGGGGAATGGCGATGTCGCGAAGACCGAGATACCTGTCCACGACAACGGGTTCATCCTCGCCAACGACGATTGCTCCCTCCTTGCGGTCAGGTCGTCCAGCACCATCGACGAGCAGCGGTACAGCGGGGCATTCGTGCGCAATGGGGATGCGTTCCGGCCGCTTTGGAAAGAGGAGACAGTGTCGCAACCGCACGGCGTGCTCGCGCTCTACGGCGACTGGTTCGTCGCCGCGACGGCGGACGGTGTCGCCGGCTGGCGACGCACCGGTGAACAGACCACCATTTCCGGGACGATGCGCGAGCGCCTGATCTTCGCCCCGGATGGTAGTCATCTGCTGGCTTATCGCGCCTCGGAGGTGATCGAAGTTACCTCCGCGCGCATGCTCTTTCGCCTCATCGAACTCATCTCGCACACCGAGGTCCGACGCACGAGCCACCTCATCGAGGATCGCGGGGGCGCGCAGTTCGTGGTCGACGGCGAGCTCGACCTGTTCGAGGTGCGGGCGACGAGAGCGGGCGAACTCGCGGTGAAAGAGCTTGGCTGGAGGGATGGCACGGCGGCGTCTGCGTAGTTCATCCCGAAAATGGGCAATCCGAATAGGTAATCCTGCAGACGCGCCCAGCGTCGCGGCGCGCTAGATTGAGACTGTCTGGACAACAGGCGGCCGGCCGTGACGAATGCGCGACCGCGGCGGCC